>VAZZ01000311.1:0-18642 GCA_005884715.1 Alphaproteobacteria bacterium
CGGGAGGCAATGATGTCATCTTGCGGTCGGGAGGGGGTGAAGGAGGCATTCAATAGCAGAGAGGCCCGGTAGTATCCGAGAATGGCAGCGCCGGGCGATTCGGCGTAGTCTGCAACCATGCAGTTTTTCTTGGGCTTTTTGTTGATTTTTTGTTTCAGGCTTACCCGTTCTGGTGCGTAATTGCGCCGCCCGGAAATCACCGATGAATATGCCGGAAGCGGTCAAATGATCCTTTGCGGCGCCTTGCCTTGTTCTTGACATGAGGTTCTTGGTAAGTCCGGCCACGATGCCTCACGGTAAGCGCGATATCCCCAATCACAATGGTCGATCGCGATGAGCGGGATACTTGCGAAAAACCGGTACCCACTTTTTCGCAGGCCGTTCTATTGAGTTTCTTCAATTCAACGTCATGAAAGTGAAAGATTTTTATGTGTTGGAGCGAAATTGCGGCGGAGAACCGGATTCCGCCACTTCGCTTCTCGCTTTAATGAACTTCCTGACCTAACGAACCGCCGGGCGCATGGAGTATATTCAGCCTTATCTCGATCTCTTCACTCGGCATCCGGGCTGGGCGATCGCCATTGTTTTCCTTATCGCCTTTGGCGAGGCGCTGCTGATCATCGGCCTGTTCGTACCCTCGACCGCGGTGCTGGTGGGGGCCGGCATGCTGGTTGGCACCGGACATCTCGCATTCTGGCCGGTCTTCATCGCTGCCGCCTTCGGCGCGATTCTCGGCGATCAATTGTCCTATTGGGCCGGACGTCTATTCGGCGAACGGCTCAAAACCCTGTGGCCGCTCAATCGCTATCCCATACTGGTTTCGCGCAGTGAGGAATTCGTGCACAAGCATGGCGGCAAATCGATCGCCATCGGCCGCTTCGTCCCGGGCGTCAAGGCGGTGGTGCCAGGCATTGTCGGCATGTTCGGCATGGGGCAGGCCTATTTCGCCGCGATCAATGTGTCCTCCAGCTTGTTCTGGACTGCGGCTCATGTGCTGCCCGGCATGCTGTTTGGACAGGTGCTGGCGATGGCGGGCGAGCTCAGCGAACGCCTCCTGATCGTGCTTCTGGTATTGCTCGTGCTGCTGGCGGTCGCCGGTTGGCTCATCCGCCTGTTCATCGGCGGCCTCGGCCCCATCCTCGAAAGCGGGCAGGATCGCTTCGCCGCCTGGGCGGCAAAACAGCCGGGCCAGTTCTGGCCTCGAATCGGCGCTGTCATTTCGCCCGCCCATCCGGGCTCGCTGGCGATCATCCTGTTTGCCGCCGTAGCGGTGACGGCGCTGATCGCCTTTCTCCACATCGTGAGCAGCGTGTTCGGCCAGTCGACGCTGATCGATGCCGATCTTTCAGTCCACAACATGATGCAGGGCCTTCGCAACGCGCCTGCCGACGAGATCATGACCATCGTGACGATGCTGGGCGATGGGATGGTCATGATCGCGGTGGCCCTTGCTATGGTGGCCTGGCTCCTGTGGCGGCGCGAATGGCGCGTTGCCGCTGCCGCCTTCGTCACCATCTTCGCCGCCAGGCTCTTCATGCCGTTGATGAAACTGTGGCTGCAGCGACCGCGGCCGGTCGAATTGACCGGCTTGCCTGAGGTCTTCAGCTTTCCTTCCGGCCAGACAACTTTCGCCACCGTTACGCTCGGCGTCTTTGCCGTGCTGGCGACGCATGGTTTGCGCAGCTGGGGCAAGGCGGTGGTTTTTGCTGCCGCTGGCATTGCCATCATCGCCATTTCCTATTCGCGCATTTATCTTGGCGCCCACTGGATGTCGGATGTGCTGGGCGGCTTTCTGTTCGGCGCGGCGATGATCGCCGCTTTCGGTATCGCCATCGAGGCCGTGCCGTCGCGGCGCATCATGCCGCTCGGGCTCGGTATCGCCGCGTTTCTTGCTTTTGCGATCACCGGCACGGTCCATATCTCGCGTGATTATCTGGCCAACGCGGAAATCTATGCGCCGCGCGAAGCGATCGTCCTCTATGACGAACGGCAATGGGAGCAAGGTTCCTGGGCAAGCCTGCCGCCCCGGCGCATCGATCTTGCCGGGCGCAGTGACGAAATGTTCAGCCTGCAATGGGCGGGCGAACTCTCGCCTCTCGATGAGGCTTTGGCCAAAGACGGTTGGACCGAGGAGGGTAAATGGTCATGGACGCTGGGCCTTGCCTATCTCGATCCGAAGAGCGGTCTCAATGAGCTCACCCCCCGCCCGGCGCTGCATCAGGGCCGCATCGCCGAGATCACCTGGACCAAACCCATTGCGACCAACCCCGACCAACGCTTGGTTCTGCGCGCGTGGAAGACCGATGTGATGATCGGCAAGTCGGACAAGACCTATCCAGCCTATGTAGTGAGCCTGATGCGCGAGCGCCTGCGCCGCGGCCTGAATTTCTATGCCGTCCCATCGCCGCTTTACCCCGCACCGGCGGAGCTTGATGAGTTCTCGAACCTCGCGAGATCCATAGCTGATGTGAGGATCGTGCCGGCAAAGGGTCTCGATGCGAAGGACGGGTTGATGCTGATCGATGCCATGAAGTGACCTATTTGCAAGGCTGGACAAAACCCGCCAATTCAGCCATTCAAAGCCCGAAAGGCATGTGATGTGATCAACTTCCTCAAGCAGTTTTTCTCCTGGTGGAACGGGCAGACGCTCGGTTTGCGCTTCTATACGTGGCGTAAGGGTGAATTTGTCGGCCAGGATGAATTCGGCAACCTTTATTACCGGGCACCCTCGGCGCTGCCGCAATCGATCGCCGAGCGCCGCTGGGTCGTCTATAATGGCTATGCCGAAGCTTCGATGATCCCGCCCGGCTGGCATGCCTGGATGCATCACCGCGACGCCAATCCGCCGAGCAAGTCTGACTACAGGCCGCGTGAGTGGGAAAAGCCGCACCAGCCCAATTTGACCGGAACTGCCCAGGCCTATCGCCCGCCGGGCAGCATCATTGGCAGCGCCAGGCCCAAGCCTGCGAAACCCGACTATGAAGCCTGGCGGCCGGAATAGGACATTCTATCCGGCCCGCTGCTGCCACAATTTGCGGGTTGTCTCGAATCCCTAAAGCCCGCTACATGGCCGGGTGGGCAAGGGACTGAATAATGAAAAACACCACCGTTGAAACCGCCATTGGCGCGCTCGTCATCCTGATCGCTGCCGGCTTCTTCGCTCTTGCCTACACGACATCGGGCAAGGGCAACACCACGGGCGGCTACACGCTCAAGGCCGAGTTCGACAACATTGCCGGCGTCAATACCGGCACCGATGTCCGCCTCGCCGGCATCAAGGTGGGAACCGTCGTCGGCCAGACGCTGAATCCGGAAAATTACCAGGCGGTCGTCACCATGTCGATCGATCCCAAGGTGAAACTCACCGACGATACAACGGCCAAGGTGACATCCGAAGGTCTGCTCGGCTCGAATTTCATAGCACTCGATCCCGGCGGTTCGGAGGTCGTCCTCGCCGATGGCGGGCAGATCACCAATACGCAGGGCGCAGTCGATATCTGGACCCTGATCTCGACGGCCATGTTCGACAGCGGCAAAGGCAAGGGCGGGAGTGGTGGCAGTGGCGGTGGTGAAGGTGGCAGAAATAAGCCGGCCGGGAATGCGCCGGCGCAGACGGCCCCAGAGCCCGTACCGGAAACCCAGCCGCAATGATGGCAGAGGCCTCACGCCGCCAGAGCTGGTCGGCCTCGTCCTATGACGCGCATGCGCGCTTCGTCTCCGATCTGGCGGATGGCGTCCTCGACTGGCTCGCCGCCCAGGCGCGCGAGCGCATCCTCGATCTCGGCTGCGGCGATGGCGTATTGACGGCCGAGCTTGCCGCCTTGGGCGCCAAAGTCGTGGGCGTCGATTCGAGTGAAGATTTCGTCGAGGCGTGCCAGGCGCGCGGACTCGATGTCCGGTTGATGGATGGCGAGGCGCTGACCTTCGAGAATGAATTCGACGCAGTGTTCTCCAATGCAGCACTGCACTGGATGACCCGTCCCGAGCGAGTGATCTCGCGCGTAAGGCAAGCGCTCAGGCCTGAGGGCCGTTTTGTGGCGGAGTTCGGCGGGCACGGCAATGTCGCGGCGATCATGACGGCACTCGAGGCGACGGCGGTGCGCCATGGTGTCGACTCATCGCTGGCGCATCCTTCGTTCTTTCCCACTGTCGAGATTTATCAGGCCATGCTGGAGGAGCAGGGCTTCGAGGTGAAGCGCATCGCGCTCATCCCGCGCCCGACACTGCTCAAGACCGGCATGGCGGCCTGGCTCAAGCTATTCCGCAAGCCCTTCTTCGACCAGTTCGGCGCGAGCGCCGATCAGGTGTTGCGTGAGACCGAGGATCTGCTGCGCTTCGCTTTATGTGATGCCCATGGTAACTGGACGGCGGATTATGTGCGTTTGCGTGTCGAGGCGAAGAAATCATGAGACGTTCGCTAGTGGCTCTGGTCGTGCTCGCCGCCGCGACACCGGTTGGGGCCGAGCGTGTTTCCAACCCGGTCGCGGTTTTTGCCGGCCTCGACAAGATCACCGGCCTTACCACCACCTTTGAAGCCACGATCGGTGAGGAGAAGCGCTTCGGCGGGCTCTTCGTCAAGGCCGATGCCTGCTACACGCGCGACGTCACCGAGGAACCCAAGACGACGTCCTTCGTCGAAGTCGAGGAAATCGAACCCGACGATACGCGCAAGAAAATCTTCTCCGGCTGGATGTTTGCGGAAAGCCCGGGCCTAAGCGCCGTCGAACATCCGATCTATGATGTCTGGCTGACCGGCTGCCGCGATCCGAATGCACCACCCCCAGTAGTCGAGCAGGTGCCCGATACGCCACCCCAGGACGACGGGCAGGAGGATCATCCGGAAGATTAAGGTGTCATGGCTTGACCGCTTTTCATCTCGTCGAAGCCTCGATTGCCGAATTGCGCGCGGCGCTTGAGCGGGGCGTTGTTACCAGCGTTGAGCTTGTCGGCGCTTATTTGCGCCGCATCGCTTATTATGACCGCCACGGCATCACCCTCAACGCCGTTCCGGTGCTTGATCCTCAGATGTTCGAATCAGCGGCCGCTTCCGACCAACGCCGCCGCAAGGGCAAGGTCCTCAGTCCGCTGGATGGCATTCCCTACACCGCCAAGGACAGCTATCGGGTAAAGGGCCTCACCGTTGCCGCCGGCTCGCCCGCTTTCGAGCGGCTGGTCGCAGGCGATGATGCTTTCGCCATCGAGAGACTGCGTGCCGCCGGCGCCATCCTCATCGGGCTCACTAACATGCCGCCCATGGCCAATGGCGGCATGCAGCGGGGTGTCTATGGCCGTGCCGAAAGCCCTTACAATGGCGACTATCTCACCGCCGCCTTCGCATCGGGCTCTTCCAACGGGTCGGGCACCGTGACGGCGGCGAGTTTTGCGGCTTTCGGACTCGGCGAAGAAACATGGTCCTCGGGCCGGGCGCCAGCGTCCAACAACGCACTCGTGGCCTATACGCCCTCGCGCGGTGTGATCTCGCTGCGCGGCAACTGGCCGCTGGTGCCGACGATGGATGTGGTGGTGCCGCATACCCGCAATGTCGATGATTTGCTCGAGCTGCTCGATGTGATCGTCGCTGATGATCCGACACCACGCGGCGACTTCTGGCGCGCGCAACCCTGGCTGAAGATCCCTGCAAGCTCCACGCTGCGGCCGGAGAGCTACAAGGAAATCGCGGCCGCTGGCTCCCTGCGCGGCATGCGGCTCGGCGTACCGCGCATGTATATCGGGCGCGATACTAAGGCCGACAGGCCGATCGAGACGCGCCCTTCACTACTGGCGCTGTGGGAGCAGGCCGCGCGCGAACTCGAGAGCCTGGGAGCCCGGATGATCGAGGTCGATTTCCCGGTCGTCTCGAATTATGAGCGCGACCGTCCCGGCGCGCGCTCGATGATCGACAGGGGCCTCGTGCCCAAGGGCTTTACCGGGCATGAGCTTGGACTATTATGCGCCTGGGCCTTCGATGATTTCCTGCGCTCGAACGCGGACCCAGCGCTCAGGGATCTGGCCTCGGTCGATGCCAACAAGATCTTTCCCTCGCCCCCCGGGGCACTTCCCGACCGCTACGGCGATGATGCGGGTCTCGGTTTTCATGTCGAACTGGCGAAGAAGGGATTGCCGCCTCTGGCGGAGATTCCGGACATTGAAGCGGGCATCAGGGGACTGGAGGCGACAAGGCGGATCGATTTCGAGGACTGGATGGACGCTCACAAGCTCGATGCCGTCGTGTTCCCGGCGGTCGCCGATGTCGGCAGGGCCGATGCTGATGTGAACGAAGCATCGGCAGACCTCGCCTGGCGCAACGGAACCTGGGTCGCCAATGGCAATCTCGTCTGGCGCCATCTTGGTATTCCGACTGTCACGGTGCCGATGGGGATCATGGCCGATATCGGCATGCCGGTCGGCATGACGATGGCGGGAAAGGCCTATGACGACACGCGTCTCTTGCGCTGTGCGGCCGAATTCGATCGCTCGGCGAAGCTTCGCGCCGCACCTCCGCGCACCCCGGCACTGCCCGATGACGTGTTCGTTGCCCGCGATACATCAGATTACTCGGCGGGCTCTGGCCTGAAACTGGCGATCCGTGCCGAGACCCGAGCCATCGATGACGCCTTCGATGAAGTGACGGTGCAGATCGAAGTGACGCCGGAGATTGATATCGAAGAGGCGACGATCAAGATCCATGTCAATGGCGAGGAGGCCGAAATTCTCATCCATGGTCCGGTCTATAAAGCACGCAGGATCGTGGCGTCGGCCGAGCACAGAGCGATCCACAGCGTGTGGCGCAAGCCTTATGGATCGATCGTCACTGCCGTGATCCGGCTAATGGATGGACGCAGCGCCGGCGCGTTCGCCGTCACCGGCGGCATCATGTGAAGTTGTCTAAACCGCACCACGCGCCAAGCGCAGCACCGCTTCGGGATCGCGGTCGCCCTGGAACTTGAAGAATTCGGCGTCCGCCTCGATCGCCTGCTCGAGGAGCACGTGATAGGCGGCCCGGCTTATGCTGCGCGCCCCCAGGCTTTCGAGATGCGGCGTGGTGAATTGTGCATCGAGCAGGTGGAAGCCGCCGGCTTTGAGGCGCGCCACCAGATGGACGAGCGCCACCTTGCTGGCATCGGGTTCGCGCGAGAACATGCTTTCGCCGAAGAAGGCGCCCCCGATCCTGACACCATAGAGCCCGCCGACAAGCCGGTTGCTGCGCCAGCATTCGATCGAATGGCAGCAGCCCATCCTGTAGAGCTGGCCGTACAGCGATTTGATGCGCTGGTTGATCCAGGTCGTCTTGCGGTCCGGCGCCTTTTCGGCGCAGGCCGCGATGACATCGTTGAAGGCGGTATCTACGCGCACATCGAACCGGCGCTGGCGGATGCGCTTGCGCAAGGAACGCGAGATCCTGAGGTCATCGAGCGGGAATATGCCGCGCTCCTCCGGCTCCACCCAGTACAGCGCATTGTCCTCGGCACTTTCCGCCATCGGGAAAATCCCGGCGGCATAGGCCTTGAGCAGGATCTGCGGCGTGATGGTGGACATCAGGTATTGTTGATCAGATATTTCTCAAGCCAGTGAATGTCGTAGTGACCATCGATGATATCGGGCTCGGCGACGAGTTGCTGGAACAGCGGAATCGTCGTCTCCACACCCTCGATGACATATTCGCCAAGTGCCCGTCGCAGCCGCATCAGGCATTCGGTGCGCGATTTGCCGAACACTATGAGCTTGCCGATGAGGCTGTCGTAGTAAGGCGGAATGCGATAGCCGGCGTAAAGCGCTGAATCGATGCGCACCCCAAGCCCGCCCGGCACATGGACATTGTCGACGCGGCCGGGCGATGGCGCGAAGGTCGTCGGATTTTCGGCATTAATGCGGCATTCGATGGCATGGCCGGAAAAGACAATGTCGCTCTGCTCATACTTGAGCTGGGCACCGGAGGCGATGCGAATCTGCTCCTGCACCAGATCGAGGCCGGTCAGCATCTCGGTCACCGGATGCTCGACCTGCAGGCGGGTATTCATCTCAATGAAATAGAATTCGCCATTCTCGTAAAGGAATTCGACGGTGCCGACGCCCTCATAGCCGAGCTTCTGCATCGCCCGCGCGACGCGCCCGCCAATCGCTTCGCGTTGCGCCGCATTGAGGGCGGGGGAATGCGCTTCCTCCCACACCTTCTGATGGCGCCGCTGCAGGGAGCAGTCGCGTTCGCCGAGATGGACCGCATTGCCCTGGCCATCGCCGAGGACCTGGATTTCGATATGGCGCGGCCTCTCGAGATATTTTTCGAGATAGACATCACCATTGCCGAACGCCGCCTTCGCTTCTGCCTGCGCCGTCTGGATCGCATTCTCAAGGTCGGTTTCGGTATGCGCGACCTTCATGCCTCGCCCACCGCCGCCGGCCGTCGCCTTGATCAGCACCGGATAGCCGATATCTCCGGCGGTGCGGCGGGCCTCGCGGATGTCGTTGATACCGCCTTCCGATCCGGGAACGACCGGTATGCCGAGTTCCTTGGCGGTTCGCTTGGCTTCGATCTTATCGCCCATGATGCGGATATGGGCCGAGGAGGGGCCGATGAACTTGATTTTGTGCTCTTCGAGGATCTCGGCGAAGCGGGCATCTTCGGAGAGGAAGCCATAGCCCGGATGCACCGCTTCGGCGCCGGTGATCTCGCAGGCCGCCACGATGGCGGGAATATTGAGATAGCTGTCGCGCGCCGGCGGCGGGCCGATGCACACGCTCTCATCGGCGAGCCTGACATGCATCGCTTCTTCATCCGCGGTCGAATGGACGGCGACCGTATGGATGCCGAGTTCGCGGCAGGCGCGCATGACGCGAAGGGCGATCTCGCCGCGATTGGCGATGAGGATCTTGTCAAACATGCGCGCTATTCAATCAGCACAAGAGCTTCGCCATATTCGACGGGGCTCCCGTTCTGCACATAGATCTGGGTGACCTTGCCGGCGCGGGGCGCCGGGATCTGGTTCATCGTCTTCATGGCTTCGATGATGAGGAGAGTCTGTCCGGCCTTCACCTCGGTCCCGACCTCGACGAAATTAGGAGTCCCCGGCTGCGACGCCCGGTAGACGGTGCCGACCATGGGCGATTTGACGGCGTCAACCGGGACCGCGGATGGGGTCGGCTGTGGCGCCGCCGCCGGCGCGGCGCCGGGCGGCGGCGCATGAGCGACGAAAGCAGGGGCTGGCGCATAGACGGTCCCGCCGCGCGACACCCTGACCCTGACACCCTTCTGTTCCAGCTCGATTTCGGAAAGTCCGGTTCGTTCAGAAGATCGGCAAGGTCGCGGATCAGCCCGAGATCCGCCTTGTCCGATGAGGGCCCGGGCGTCAACGATTTCTTCTCCGAGGGCATCTGTCCGCCGAAGCCGCACAACACGCCATCGGCGACGGGCGAGACATAGCTGTGATGGCGGAATGGCTCGCGCTTGTAGATATTGGTGAGATGGACTTCGATGATCGGGATTTGCGCCACCTTTAGTGCGTCTTGGATGGCGATCGAGGTATGGGTATAGGCGGCCGCATTGAGAATCAGGCCGCTGGCAGCGCTGCGTCCTTCTTGGATCCAGGACACCAATTCGCCTTCAACATTGCTCTGGCGAAAGGAGATATCGAGGCCGAGCTTCTGTGCCCTAGACCGGCAGCGTTCCTCAAGTCCGGCCAGGGTTTCGCGGCCGTAAACATCGGGTTCGCGCAGCCCAAGCATGTTCAGATTGGGCCCGTTGATGACAAAAACAGGTTTCATGAATGCGCTTATAGGCGGTCAAGTGTGCTTCGTGAAGCGCCGGACCATTCAAAAGGCCAGTTCAATCCTCAGCAAAGCTTGCACCCGCCATTATCGCGCACCTGCTTGACGGCCGCCGCCAGGGCCTCGAAGCCGACCGCCCCGGGAATGACGGTTTCGTCAATGATGAAGGCCGGTGTCCCCTGGATCTTGAGCGAATCAGCCAGCTGTATGTTGCGGGTGATGACCTAATTAATCTCGTCCGATTCCATGACGGCTTTCAGCTTCTTCATATCGAGCCCCGAGGCCTCGGCAATCTCATCGGCAACCTGTTCGTCGATCCGGCCGTCATGGGCCATCATGGCCAGGTGATACTGCCAATATTTGCCCTGCTTGCGCGAAGCGAGCGCGGCGCGCGTCGCATAGACCGAACCCGGGCCCAGGATCGGGAATTCCTTCATCACCAATTTCAGGTCCTTGTCGCCGTCGATCATCTTCATGACATCGGGAAAGGCACGCTTGCAGTAGCCGCAATTGTAATCGAAGAACTCGACCATGGTGACCTTGCCCTTGGGGTTCCCGCCGACCAGGTCGTCCTTGTTGCGGAAGATCTCGGAGGACATGGTTTTGAGCGAATCGGAGCGCGCCGACTCTTCCGACATCTGCTGTTAGCGCTCGATCGCCTGCATCGCATCGCGCACCACTTCCGGATTCTCCATCAGATACTGGCGGATGAAATCGCCCATCTCCTTCTTCTGTTCGGGTGTAAACTCCGCTGCATGGGCGGGCAGAATGAAAAGCGCGGCCATGGCAACCATGAGCATGCGGATGAGCTTGAGCATCGAGGTTCCTTGCAGAAAAGGGGAGCGCCGGGACAATGCGCCAATTCCGGGCCCCGGTCTACTCATCGCTCCGGTTCACGAAATTCAAAATATCGTTAGCGCGCAGCCAGTCGGGTGAGCCGCGCTTGAAGGTCGCCATGGCGACTTTCGCCTTTTCCTCGGCGAGCTTCTTATCGCCCCGGTAAAAGGCGGCCTCCGCCGTCGCGAGATCGGCGCGCGGAATATCCCCCATCTGCCCATATGCCATGGCCATGAACTGATAGACGCTCGGCGTATCGTCCTCGGTCTTGCGCGCCAGCTTGAGTTCGGTCAGAGCGGCCTCGGCATTGGCTTTGTTTTCGGTTCCGAGCAGCGCCTGAGCCAGCATGATGCGGATAAGCCCGCTATTGGGCAGCATCTTTATTGTCTGGCGCAGCGGCGCCACGGCCTGAGCCGGCTGGCCGCCCTCAAGCAAAGCCTGGCCCTTCAATTCGAGGAAATAGGGATCGCTCGGCAGATCGCGGATCAGCGTATCGATCACCATCACCGCGTTGCGCGTATCGCCGCTGCGGAACATCGCGATGGCGCGCGCATAGCGGGCAGATAGGCTGTTGTCGGAAATGGGATAGTGCTGGAAAACCGTCTGTGTCGGTTGCATGAAGCCGACGAGCTTCGCCTGCATCAGCTGATGGCGCAGCATGATTTCCGGCTTGTCGGGCGTATCGTAATATTTGCTGCCTTTAACCGCGATCTCGAGATTGTGGATACGGTCGACCGGCATCGGATGCGTCATCACATAAGGGCTGATGTCGCGCAGCGAGATCATCGACTGCTGGGAAAGCTTCTGGAACAGGTTCAGCATGCCCTTGCCGGACTGTCCGGTGGCGGTGAGGAATTTGATCGCCGCCTGGTCGGCGGAAGCCTCCAGGGCGCGCGCGTAGCTCAAGACCAGGCGCTGGGTGAGGCCCTGCGATCCCATCATGATGCCGCCGCCCGCCTGGGCGACCTCGCCGTTACCGGCCACCGCCCCACCGGCCACGGCGGCGGCCCCGACCAGCATGCCGATGATCGCAATATTGCTCTTGCTAGCGATTTCGTTCTGCATGCGGGCCAGATGGCCGCCGGCGATATGACCGGTTTCGTGGGCCAGAACGCCGATCACCTCATTAGGTGTCTTCGCCTGGCTCAGAAGGCCGGTATTGATGAAGATGCGCTGGCCACCGGCCACGAAGGCATTAATGCGCGGATCATTGATAAGGTAGACATGCACTGATTCCGGATTGAGCCCGGCCGCCTGGAAGATCGGCTTGGTATAGAGCCGAATCAGGCTTTCGATCTCGGCGTCGCGAATGAGCGAGGGGCCGCTGCCTTTATTCTGCGCAAATACCGGTTGCGTGAGCGACGCGAAGGCGACGCTCATCGCACATAAGGCAGCTATGATGCGGCGCGCAGCCATCGCTCCTCCCGATCGCACGATATTCGAAGTCCTCTCGCGGTCAAATGAGGCGAGTTTGAGGCTCCAACGCCGCTTCACGGCAAAGTGGTGAGCTTCATCCGCGCTTGCTCCACCAGCCGGTTTTCGTTTGCGCCGGACGGTTCTCCACGGTCGGCGCAGGCGGTTGCCATTTGGGCGGCTGATAGGGCTCGGTTGGCGCTGCCACCAGCGGCTCGGGCTCTGGTCGTTCAACCGGCTTAGGGGCCGGCGCTTCCTCGCGATGGACTTCGCTGCGCTCCTCGCTCACTTCCGCGACATTCCGGTCGGGAGCGGCATCGCCGCCTCTTCCCTCACTGCGATTGCGGTTGCGCCGGCCGCGGCCCCATCTATCGCGCCGGCCGCGATTGCGCTCGCCGCGTCCTTCGGGCTCGCCCTGTCCTTCGCGTTCGCCACGCTCCTCACGAGTTTCATTATTTTCCTGATCCCCGATCCCTGGAATCTCATCGCGTTCGCCGCCACTGCCGTTGAAGGCCTGATCGCGCTCCTGGCCGCGCCGACCGCCACGTCGGCCGCGCCGGCGCCGGCGCCGGCGCAAACTGTCGCCATTGCCATGCTGCTCAGCCATATCGGCTCTCTCGGTCCCGGATTCACGTTATTCTTCGGGCCCGGCTTCCGTAGCGGCTTCGGCTTCCGGCTCTTCTTCTTCGTCCTGGAAGGCCGTATCGATCTTGACCGGCGTCACGGCGGCCTTGCGCTGCGGGACTGCGCGTTCGCCCGCGCGCTCGATCTGCACTTGCGAGCCCTTCACATCATCGCCCGGCACGATGAAGATCGAAATCCCATAGGTGGCTTCGAGGTCGAGCAAGTGGTTGCGCTTCTCGTTCAGCACGTAGGCCGCCACATCGCGATGGCATTTGACCGTGAGGTTCTCGGCCTTGCGGCTGATCAGGTGCTCTTCGATGGCGCGCATCACGGAGAGTGCGCAGGACGAGACCGAGCGCACGATGCCGCGGCCTTCGCAATGCGGGCACACACGGGTCGAACCTTCGAGCAGACTCGGGCGCAGGCGCTGGCGCGACATTTCGAGCAGACCGAAATGGCTGATGCGCCCCACCTGGATGCGGGCCCGGTCGTTCTTCAACGCTTCCTTCAGGCGGCGCTCGACCGAGCGGTTGTTGCGCTTCTCCTCCATGTCGATGAAGTCGATGACCACGAGGCCGGCGAGATCGCGCAGGCGCAATTGCCGGGCGATTTCGTCGGATGCTTCGAGATTGGTCTTGAGTGCCGTATCCTCGATATTGTGCTCGCGCGTCGCCTTGCCTGAGTTGATGTCGATTGAAACGAGCGCTTCGGTCTGGTTGATGACCATATAGCCGCCCGATTGCAGCGTGACGGTCTGCGAGAACAGGCTGTCGAGCTGCGTTTCGACCTGGAAGCGCGAGAACAGTGGCCGCGTGTCCTTGTACAGCTTCACGTTGCGCGCATGGCTCGGCATGAGCATCTTCATGAAGTCCTTGGCCTCGCGATAGGCTTCGTCGCCCTCGACCTGAACGTCGTCGACATCCTTGCTGTAGAGGTCGCGGATCGACCGCTTGATCAGGCTGCCTTCTTCATAGACAAGCGCAGGGGCGGTGGATGACAGCGTGAGGTCGCGCACATTCTCCCACAGCCGCATCAGATAATCGAAATCGCGCTTGATCTCGGTCTTGGTGCGCTGGGCACCGGCGGTGCGCACGATCAGCCCCATGCCGGCCGGCACTTCGATGTCGCGGGTGACCTCCTTGAGGCGGCGGCGATCGGTGGAATCGGTGATCTTGCGGGAAATGCCGCCGCCGCGCGCGGTGTTGGGCATCAGCACGCAATAGCGCCCGGCGAGCGACAGATAAGTGGTGAGGGCGGCACCCTTGTTGCCACGTTCTTCCTTGACAACCTGGACCAGGATCACCTGACGGCGCTTGATGACTTCCTGGATCTTGTAAACCCGCCTTTGCGGGCGGCGGCGGCGCTGCGGCACTTCCTCGAGCGCATCCTCGGCGCCGACCGAATCGACTTTCTGCGACTCGGCATCTTCTTCGACCGTCTCTATGCCATCGCCGATCTCGGCCGGCAGTCCGTGCTCGACATGGGGCGCGGCGATCGGATCGGCTTCGTTCGTCTCAGATGCGGCCGCTTCGGCAGCGCCGGCCTCGCCATGGCTTTCCTCGCCGTCACCATTTTCTTCAGCGTGCTGCGCGTGCCTGCCACCGCGCTCGACGCGCTGGGGGGGCACATCCTCATCATTATGGTGTCGGGCGTCTTCCTCTTCCTCGCGCAGCAGCGCTTGGCGGTCGGCAACCGGTATCTGATAGTAGTCTGGATGGATTTCCGAAAAAGCCAGGAAACCGTGACGGTTGCCGCCGTAATCGACGAACGCCGCCTGGAGCGACGGCTCAACGCGCGTTACCTTGGCGAGATAGATGTTGCCTTTCAGCTGTTTGCGTGCGGCGCTTTCGAAATCGAATTCTTCGATGCGAGTGCCGCGAACCACCACCACACGGGTTTCTTCCGCATGGGTGGCGTCGATGAGCATTTTGCTGCCCATATGTCCTTATCCTTTGCGTCGGCCGAAGGCTGGACGGCTTCTGTCTCGGTTCCGGGTAGGAGACGTTGCGAAGGCCCAGGCGCCGGCTCGCGCGTTAGAGGCATGATTGGCGCAAAGCGCAATCGCGCGCGACCCGGAGCGGCGGCACTTGGCGGCCAGTCCGGAAAAATTGTCAGCGTGCGACGATTCATGCCTGTTGTTATCCACATGTCCCGGCCGTGCCGGAACGGTTCAACGCATCTGCCCCGTCATCTGGGTGCCACCCCAAAAGGGCAGTGGGTCCGCCCTATTGCGGGCCCGTACTGAAACGCATCCGAAGGGGCTATCGTTTAAGATCCCGGAGCCCGTCCGTAGCGGAATTCGACGCTCCGGCGGCTTTGCGTTCGGACCTAGGTCCCGCTCGACCCGCACGGAGGGTTACATTGCTGTTTAGGGAGACATCGGCGCTTTTGCAAGCTTGGCCGTGTAACCTTAGGGAAATATTTCGGCGGCTTTGGAAACTTTAGGTTAACCACCAGCCCGCTAGGCTCGCGGTGATGATTTGGGTTCCGAAGGTCATGCCGGTTTTTCCACATAAAATTTGGGGTTTAGGTGTACTTTTTAGTGTGATCCTTATGCTCGCGGCGGTCACGGGGCCCGCCTGCGTCCGGGCCGAACAAGTGACCGCAGTGGCCGCCCGCCTGGCCGGTGATGACGGCAAGATTCGTTTCGTCCTGGATATGACCCGGCCCGTCAGCTACAGCGTCTATGTCCTGCCCGATCCCTATCGTGTGATCATCGATCTTCCCGATGTCGGCTTTAACCTGGCGCCCAATGCCGGTGGACAGGGCCTCGGACTGGTCAGCGCCTATCGCTTTGGCCCCCTCGGCAATGGCCGCTCCCGCGTTGTGATCGATGCCACGGACCCGGTCCTCATAGGTAAATCATTCCTGGTGAGGCCCGAGGGAGGCCAGCCCGCGCGGCTCGTCGTTGATCTGGTCAAGACCGATGAAAAGACCTTCATGATAGCGCATGCGGCCGACCAGGCAGCCCGCCCTATTTTGGCGCCCATCGAACCTGCCGGGGAAACGCGGGAGGGCTCAGCCGAGGACAGTGTACAAACAGCGACGGCCATGCGCTTGCCGGAACCGAAGCCCGGCACTGAGCCGGCTCCCGCTGCAAAGGAGCGCGCCATGCCGCCAAAGCGGGCCGATGGCCGGCGCGTCATCGTCATCGATCCGGGTCACGGGGGCATCGATCCGGGGGCGATCGGTGTCCGCCGCACCAAGGAGAAAGATGCCGTGCTGGCGTTCAGCCTGGCACTGCGCGATCGCCTCAAGGCCAACCCTGATTATCAGGTGGTGATGACGCGCGACACCGATACGTTCCTCTCGCTCAAGCAGCGTGTCGCGGTGGCCCGCCAGAACCAGGCCGACTTGTTCATTGCCGTTCATGCCGACACCGTTCGCGGTGCATCCGTCAGGGGCGCCACACTCTATACGCTGTCGGAAAAGGCCTCTGACGCCGAAGCGGAAGCCCTGGCGCAAAAGGAAAATCGTTCCGACATCATCGGCGGCGTCGATCTTGGCGGCTCGAATGAAGAAGTGACCGACATCCTGATCGAACTCGCCCAGCGCGAAACGAAGAATCATTCGACCTTCTTCGCCAAGAAGGCGGCAAACCAGTTGCAGCTCATCACACATATGACCGGCAAGCCGACTCGCTCGGCGGGATTTGTCGTGTTGAAGGCGCCTGATGTGCCCTCGGTGCTGCTCGAACTCGGTTATCTGTCGAACAGGGCGGATGAACTTCTTCTGATGTCCCCCAAATGGCAAGCCCAAGTGACCCAGGCCATGGCGAAAGCGATCGACGCTTATTTCTCGACCGAGATCGCGGCGCAGCAACAGTAGGCGCCGCCGATGTCTAAATGCGAAGGCGAATCGCGACACCAGCCCGCCACATTTGGCTCTTAGCCATATGATCGCTAATTGATCGGGAATTGGGCAGGCGGCACAAAGCGTGCCAAGGGCAGGTTCAGTGAGTATTGTTGAGCCTTTCCGGCTGCCTCAGGGGCAACATGCTTAGATTTTTGGGTTGGCTGTTCACGGTAGGATTTATTGCATTTCTCGGCATTGCCGGCGGCGTGGGCTATGTGATCTGGGACATGTCGCAGGGCCTGCCCGATTACAAGCAGTTGGCTAAATATGAACCTCCGGTGATGACGCGCGTGCATGCGGTCGACGGCACGCTGGTTGCCGAATATGCCGACCAGCGCCGCCTGTTCGTTCCAGTGAACGATATTCCAAAGAAGCTCATACAGGCTTTCATCTCGGCCGAAGACAAGACCTTCTATCAGCATCAGGGGCTCGACTGGCCGGGTCTGGCCGCTGCCGGTCTGCGCTATCTGGAAGTCAAGCTCACCGGCAAGGGCCAGATCGTCGGCGCCTCCACCATCACCCAGCAGGTGACCAAGAACTTCCTCCTCACCAATGAACGCTCCGTCGAGCGCAAGGTGAAGGAAGCGATCCTGGCGCATCGTATCGAGCAGGCCTTCAACAAGGACCAGATTATCGAGCTCTATCTCAATGAGATATTCCTTGGTCTCAACTCCTATGGCGTTGCCGCGGCATCGCTCAATTATTTCGGCAAGTCGCTGAACGAGCTCTCGCTCGAAGAGATCGCCTATCTCGCGGCCCTGCCCAAGGGACCCAATAACTATCATCCGTTCCGGCAGACCAAGCGCGCCATCGAACGGCGCAACTGGGTACTCGCAGAAATGTACAATAACGGCTACATCACCGCGGTCGAGCGCGACGCGGCGCAGGGCAAGCCGCTCGAAGTCAATCCGCGCCCCTTCGGCGCGCAGCTCTTCGCGGCCGAATCTTTTGCCGAAGAGGCGCGCCGCGAGCTGGTTCAGATCTATGGCGAAGACAAGCTGATGAGGGGCGGCCTGTCCGTGCGCACCACGCTCGATCCGAAGCTGCAGATCTATGCCCGCCAAGCGGTGGCGCGCGGCCTCATCACCTTCGATCGCAAGCGGGGCTATCGCGGCGCCGTCAAGAACGTGCCCATCGAGGGTGACTGGGGCGAGATCCTCGGCAAGATGAAGGTGGCGGCCGATCTCGATCCCTGGCGGCTCGCCATCGTTCTTGAAGTGGACGAGGCAGGTGCCAAGGTCGGACTGCAGCCCAAGACTCTTATCTCTGGCGCCGTCGGGCGAGAGCGCGAAACCGGCACCGTGCCGGTCGCGCTGATGTCGTGGGCGCGCAAATATCTCGACGGCTCCAGGCTCGGGCCTGAGGTCAAGAAGGCAAATGACGTGCTGGCCGTGGGCGACATCATCTATGTCGCGCCTGACAAGACGGCCGGTCTCTATCACCTCGTCCAAGTTCCCGATGTCGAGGGTGCGCTGGTGGCCATGGATCCGCATACCGGCCGCGTCCTGGCGCTGGTCGGCGGATTCTCCTATGGCAAGAGCCAGTTCAATCGTGCCGTGCAGGCGCTGCGCCAGCCGGGTTCCTCCTTCAAGCCTTTTGTCTATGCGGCCGCGCTCGACAATGGCTACACGCCGTCTTCGGTGATCCTCGACGCGCCGATCGAGTTCAAGATGTCCAACGGGGAGATCTGGAAGCCGAAGAACTACACCGACAAATATTATGGCCCCTCGACCTTGCGGCGCGGCATCGAACAGTCGCGCAATGTGATGACGGTCCGGCTCGCCAATGATCTCGGCATGAACAAGATCGGCGAACTGGCGCAACGCGTGGGCATTTATGACAAGGTTCCGAACCAGCTGTCCTATGCGCTGGGAGCCGGCGAAACCACGCTGCTCAAGATGACGACGGCCTACAGCATCATCGCCAATGGCGGCAAAAATATCGAGGCGACGGTGATCGACCGTGTGCAAGACCGCTATGGCAAGACCATCTACCGGCACGACAAGCGCGAATGCGGCCAATGCGGCAACCAGGTCTGGCAGAACCAGGCCGAGCCCGAATTGTTCGATATCCGCCCCGAGGTGATGAACCCCTATACCGCCTATCAGATCACCTCGATGATGGAAGGCGTCGTCGAGCGCGGCACCGGAA
>VAZZ01000311.1:18658-19055 GCA_005884715.1 Alphaproteobacteria bacterium
TCCAATGATGAGCGCGATGCCTGGTTCATCGGCTTCACGCCCGATCTGACTGTCGGCGTCTATATCGGCTATGACAATCCCAAGCCCATGGGCAAGGGCCGCACCGGCGGCGAGCTGGCGGCGCCGGTGGTGACCGATTTCATGCGCATGGCGCTGCGCGACAAGCCGGCGACACCGTTTCGAGTGCCGAAGGGCATCGAACTCATTCCTATCAATGTGAAGAGCGGCCAGCGCGATCTCTTCGGCGATGACGGCGTCATTCTCGAAGCCTTCAAGCCCGGCGAAGAGCCGCCGTCCAAGACCAAGGTGATCGGCGATCAGGTGGCGACGACGGGGGTTCCGCTCTCCGGCAACACCAACGAGCCGCCCGAAAGCGACGCAGTCGTCGAAGGTGGGT
>VAZZ01000306.1 GCA_005884715.1 Alphaproteobacteria bacterium
CGGGTGCGCACACCGGCCTCGTCCAGAGCGGGCATCAGGCCGAGTGCTGCCAGTTCCTTGACCGCGTGCGGCAGCAGATTGATGCCGACCCCCAATTCGCGCAGCTCTTGGGTCTGCTCGAAGATTTCGACTTCGATGCCAGCCTGGTTGAGCGACAGCGCCGTCACCAGGCCGCCGATCCCACCGCCGATGATGAGGAGCTTCATCGTCCCTCCACGTCCACGCCGCAACTCATGGAATTTAACCAAGAATGGCGGTCGATCTCAAGCTAATGAGCCGTCAGACTTTCGGCCAGCCGATATAGAGATGCTTCATGATGCGGCTTCAGGAGCGTTCGGCGGCGGATCGAGCGGCATGCCGGTCGGGCGATGGCGAGGCGCGCGCCGGAGCCTGGCTATCATCGCGCTCCCCGGCAGTGACGAGTGCCGCCTTCACCGCGTCGTCGACATGCTCCAGCCACACGAAACGAACCTCCTTGCGCGCCGATTCAGGCACATCATCCGTTGCGCGCCGGCAGCATGACCGTCGTTATGCCGGCACGTGCCGCCGCCAGGCCCTTTTCCTTCACTCCGCCAATTGGCAGAACGAGACCCCTGAGCGAGATTTCGCCTGTCATCGCGGTGTCGCTGCGCACCGTGCGTCCGCTCAGCAGCGACGCCAGAGCGGTGAACATGGCGACACCGGCGCTCGGCCCATCCTTGGGTATTGCGCCAGCCGGCACATGGACGTGAATGTCGGATTTCTCGAAAACAGTGGGATCTATCCCTAAGCTCTCGGCCCGCGACTTGACCAGAGTGAGCGCTGCCTGCGCGCTCTCCTTCATGACATCGCCGAGCTGCCCGGTGAGGATCAGCCGGTTGCTGCCCTGCACGCGCGAAGCTTCGACGAATAGGATGTCGCCGCCGACCGGCGTCCAGGCGAGGCCTGTCGCCACGCCGGGCACGCTGGTGCGCATCGCGACTTCGTTCTCGAATTTGCGCGGCCCCAGGATCGCTCCGAGTGCGGCCGCATCGATCCGCATGCGCTCTTCACCACCTTCCGCGATCCCAACCGCGACATGCCGGCAGATCGCCCCGATTTGCTCAGGCTTGAGGCCCGCCGCATCGAGTTGCCGCTTGATGAGATAGCGCTTGGCGATTTCGAGCTTCTCCGCTTCGGTGTAGCCCGGCAATTCGATGATCTCCATCCGGTCGCGCACCGGCCCTGGCACCATGTCGAGCACATTGGCAGTGCCGATGAACATCACTTTGGAGAGATCGAAGGGTGCCGCCAGGTAGTTGTCACGGAACGTCGCATTCTGCTCAGGGTCGAGCACTTCGAGGAGTGCGGATGACGGATCGCCATGGAAGCCTGAGCCGAGCTTGTCCATCTCATCCAGCATGATGACCGGATTGCGGCTGTCGGCCTTGCGGATCGCCTGGATGATATTTCCGGGCAAGGCGCCGATATAGGTTCGGCGATGGCCGCGGATCTCCGCCTCGTCATGCACGCCGCCGAGACTTAGGCGCGCGAAGTTGCGCCCGGTGGCGCGCGCGATGCTCTGGCCGAGCGACGTCTTGCCGACGCCCGGCGGACCGTCGAAACAGAGGATGGGACTCTTGCCTTCGGGATTGAGCTTGCGGACCGCAAGATGCTCGAGAATGCGCCGCTTGATCTTGGGCAGGCCGTAATGATCCTCATCCAGGATGCGCCGCGCCGCGGCGATGTCGATCGAGTCGGGTGTTAGTTTCGACCAGGGCAATTCGACCAGCCAGTCGAGATAGGTTCTGATCATGGCATATTCGGCGGCTGCCTCCGGCATGCGCTCCAGCCGCTTGAGCTCCTTCAAGGCCTGGTCATTGGCCTCTTTCGGCATCTGCGCCTTCTGGATCGCCTCGCGCAGGCCCGCGAGCTCGGCCGATTTTTCATCCCCCTCGCCAAGCTCCTTCTGGATCTGGCGCAATTGCTCGCGCAGGACATATTCGCGCTGCTGCGACGACAGGGTTTGCTGCGTCTGTTCGCCGATGCTCTTGGTGAGCCTCAGCACCTCGATGCGCTCAGCCAGCATCGCCAGCACTTTGTCCATACGCTCGTTGACGTCGACCGTCTCCAGGATCGCCTGCTTGACCTCCGGCGTGCTGTCGGAGATTCCGGCGATGAAGTCGGCAAGCGCCGAGGGAGAGGTCAAACTTTCGATCGCCGCGGCAAGTTCGGCGGGTGCCGCCGGCAGAAGCGACAATGCCTCGCGCGCCCGCTCCTTGAGGAGGTGCAGGCGCGCTTCGATATCGGGTGTCATCACCTCGGCGAGGCTGATCTCCGTCATGTGGGCGACGAGATAGGGATAGCGCGAGAGGAAATCGGTCACACGGAAGCGTCGCAAGCCCTGGCAGACGAGATGATGGGTGCCGTCAGGAGCGGTGACATAGCGCAGGATTTGCGCCGTCGTACCGACCTGGTGAAGCTCCTCAGGCGCAGGGTCCTCGATGTCGGGATCGGTCTGCAACACGATGCCAATCGGCCGTTCTCCTTTCACCGCCTCTTGGGCGGCCGCGATCGATGCCGGACGGCCGATCGTCAGCGGCATCACAAGGCCGGGAAACAGCACCACCCGGCGAACCGGGAGAATGATGAGGGCATCGGCGGGCGGCTGTTTCTGTTGCGTGGAAGCCTCAGCCATTGCGGTCCTCGCTCATCTCTTGCCGAGGCGAATGATCAGGCAGCCATTCACCAGCTCCGAGTGATCGAGCCTCAATAAGCGGCCCGGCAGGCGGATGTTGCGCTCAAAATGACCCTGCGGGATTTCCAGGCGATGGATGTCCGCCGCCCGCGCGGCGAGGGGCAGCCGGCGCTGGCCAGTCACACGTAAAAGATCACCTTCTATCGACAGGCTGAGATCATCCGCCTCGACGCCCGGCAAGGCGGCAATGATCCAGAAGTCGCGCTCGGTCTCGAAGACGTCGACCGGCGGCTGCCAGCATGTCGCGGCTCCTCCCGGCTCGAAGAATTGGCGATGCAGCTGCTCGGCCCGCTCGATCATCACGAGGGCCTCGTTCCACATAAAGCTGCGCGGATCAGGTGCGGTCATTCAAGTGCCTCGCTATCGGAATGACCGGAGGCGAGTCTCCAGCCGCCTCCGGACTCCATGGGCAACCTCGCAAAATGCACGTGGTTCCATGGCTGGGATGCCCAGCATACCGCCTGCGCGAAGGCGACGCGCTGCCCGCCAGGCGATGCACAAATTTTGGGCATCGATCCTGCCGTAACGTGCATTATTCTCCAAGCCAAGGCAATGGCAAGGGGCATAGCCTTGGCTGTCGAGATGACGACAACAGAGGGCGGTGAGTTGCGTCGTGTCGTTGGCGCTGCCGTGATCGGCAACGCGCTCGAATGGTACGACTTTGTCATCTACAGCTTTCTTGCCACGACGATCGCCAGCAAATTCCTTCCGGATAGTGACGAAGTCGCAGCCCTCCTCGCCACGTTCGCCACATTCGGTGTCGGGTTCCTGGCCCGTCCGTTCG
>VAZZ01000307.1:0-1429 GCA_005884715.1 Alphaproteobacteria bacterium
CGGCCGCGAGCTGAGGATGCAGGGTGAACGCCGCGCTCATTTCGGGCCTCTCGAGGGTCTGCAGAATTGCACCATATCTGGCACACCGGGTGCTGGGATCGCAATGGCGACCCACGGTTGGCGGCCCGGCTTGAATGCCGCCAGATTGCCGGTTACAAGTCCCGTTCGGTTCACCGGTCACCCGCCTTCGGAACGGCCGGTCCGGCCAAGAGCGTCGCATCGCTCGCAGCAGGGTTCTATGAAGAAATCCGTGGGGAAGAACATTGCCGGGGGCCGCTCGACAGCGACTTCATCGCGGACGAAGCCCGTGGGAGCGATGGCGCGCCGTCCCCTCACGAGCGAGCCTTTTCGCAACATCCACGACTATCTCTCGCACAAGCTCGGCCGCGAGATCGTCGGCGGCTTCTACCAGCCCGGGGACCAGCTGCCCAACGAGCTCGATCTTCGCGACCATCTGTCGGTGTCGCGCGCGGCGTTGCGCGAGGCCTATCGCGTCCTCACCGCCAAGAGGCTTATCAGCTCGCGACAGAATGTCGGAACCCGCGTCCGGCCCTCATCGGAATGGAATATGCTCGACCCGGACGTCCTGCAGTGGCATCTCGATGCCGGGCTTTCCGAGGCATTCCTAGTCAATCTGTTCGACCTCCGCCAGATCATCGAGCCGGCCGCTGCGGAGCGCGCGGCCCGGGTGGGATCGCCCGAGGCGATCGCCGAGATCGAGGCGGCCTACGCCGACATGGCCCGCAACAAAGATGGGTCGGGCGATCTCACCGGCGCCGACGTCCGCTTTCATCGCTCCATCCTTGCCGCCACGAACAACCCGCTCATGGCTTCGCTCGGCGCCCTCATTCAAACAGCGCTGGTCGGTTCCTTCCAGATGGGCTGGCCCAGCGCCGATACCATGACCGATGTTCGGCTAATGCAGCATCGCGTGATTCTCGACGCCATCCTCGCTCGCGATGCCAAGGCCGCCCACTCCCGGATGACTGCCCTGCTCGACATTTCCATGGAGGACGTTCGACGGGCGCTCGCCGGCGATCGCAAGAGCTGAGACCGGATCGTTATCGGTTTTTTCGAGGGCACCTTGACGAGCGCCTGGGCGCGGGTCGTCAGAGGCGTTCTATTGTTCATCTTCAGTCTGGCTCAGCGCACGATCATGGGATCGTTCGTGCATCGCCGGGCGATCGGATGGGGTTGAGGAGAAGCGGCGATCTGAAAAACGACATTGGGGAATACAAGACATGGCACAATCCGTTGCGAGACCATTCAAGGGTGTCTTCCCGGTGGCGCCGACGATCTTTGACGATCGAGGCGAGCTCGATCTCGACGGCCAGCGCCGCTGCATCGACTTCATGATCGATGCGGGTTCGCAAGGCATCTGCATTCTGGCCAATTTTTCCGAGCAGTTCGTGCTGACGGATCGCGAGCG
>VAZZ01000307.1:1523-3292 GCA_005884715.1 Alphaproteobacteria bacterium
CTATCACGGCGCGACCGTCCGCGTGACAGACTCCGGCATCCATGAATTCTTTCGCGCCGTGAGCGACGCCATCGACATCCCGATCATGATTCAGGATGCACCGGTCAGCGGCACCGCACTCTCGGCCGAATTCCTGGCGCGGCTCGCGCGAGAAATCCCCCGTGTCGCCTATTTCAAGATCGAAACGCCGCGGGCGGCTGCCAAATTGCGCGAACTTGTGATGCTGGGTGGTGAAGCAATCGAAGGACCCTGGGACGGTGAGGAGGCCATCACGCTGCTGGCCGATCTCGACGCCGGCGCGACGGGGTCGATGACCAGCGGAGGCTATCCGGACGGGATCCGCCAGATCATCGATCCTTATTTCGCCGGGCAGCGAGAGCAGGCGGTGAATGCCTATGCGCGCTGGCTGCCGCTCATCAATTACGAAAACCGGCAATGTGGCCTGGCGGCCAGCAAGGTCCTGATGAAGGAGGGCGGGGTGATCGCATCGGAGGCTGTCCGGCATCCTCTGCAGCCTTTGCCTTTGGTGACGCGAGCCGGGCTGATCGAGACCGCCTGCCGGCTCGATCCACTTGTGCTGCGCTGGGGCAAATAGTCCCATCTATGCCGTCCTAGGTTTGGTCCATGCCAAACGGAAGGCTGGCCTTGGCATACACCTGTAAGTCGTGCTTCGAGGCTTCGCCAAAACGGCGGCTCTGCTCACCGATATTCGCACGCCTGCCCGCCAGACGGCTTTCGTATAGTTCATGCCCTTGGTTCCATGCAACTGCCAGTCAGGTAGACGGCATATCCTGGGAGGATCCAATGCATTTCAATTTAAAAATGACCAGGCGCGACACCCTGAAGTTCGCGCTGGGCACCGCATCGGCGGCAACCCTGGCTCGGTGGACCCATACCGCTGCGGCGGCGGGAACCGTCAATTTCGCCGATATCGGCGTCGGCGATCCGGGAGGAGACTGGTCACGCTACACCCAATCGAGCGGTTATGGCGTCAATCTCGTCTCGATCGGCAATGCGCCCTCTGCGATTTTGAACGTCCTAGTTGCCGGCGGCGGCACTGGCACCTACGACATCATCAACATCGTTGGCGGCATGCAAAAGCCGCTCGTCGACAACAACCTGATCGAGGAGCTCGATATCTCGAAACTCCCGAACTGGGCCAAGGACAAGAACATCAGCGAGTTCCTGGCTTCCGGCACACCCGGTTTCCAGTTCATCGGCTACGAGGACAAGATCTACGGCTGCCCCACGGTGCTGCAAGGTGATTCCTTCGCCTACCTTCCGGAAAAGACCGGCGAACTCGATTCCTACGCTGCGCTCTTCGACCCAAAGTTCAAAGGTTACGTCGCGCTCGAGGACAATTACACGACGGCCGGGCAGAAGACCGCCCTCTATCTGAAGGCCTCCGGCAAGGCAGACATCAGGACTCCAGACGACATGACAGCAGAGGAGTTCAAGACCGTTATCGACTTCTTGATCGAGCAGAAGAAGGCCGGCCAGTTCCGGGTGATCTGGTCGAGTTTCCAGCAGGCTGTCGATCTTATCGTCAACAAGGAGGTTTACGTTATCGACTGCTGGGAACCCATGGTGTTCGTCGCCAAATCCAAAGGCATCAATGCGGTCTACGCCGATCCAAAGGAGGGGTATCTTCTCTGGGCAATGGCTGCCTACATTGTCAAGAACCCAAAACGGTCACCCGAACAGGAGGCGGCAGCCTATCAGCTGCTCGACTTTATGCTTGGCGGTTGGTACGGCGCGAAGATTACGAC
>VAZZ01000307.1:3334-5313 GCA_005884715.1 Alphaproteobacteria bacterium
AAAGGTATCGAGCATTACCGAGAACGTGCGGCGGAAATTTGCCAAGGGGGGCACCTGGCAGAACCGTTGGCCGACAGTCGTCGACACATACGAATCCGAGTGGTCGCGGTTCAAGTCTGCCTGATAGCGCTCGGCGGGGGACCATGAAGGCCATGGCCTGGGCGAGGCGAGGTTTTCTTCTGTTGCCCATGGCATTCGTGATGCTTTTCCTGGTCTTCCCGCTTGCCTTCATGTTGATGGTGAGTTTTTGGAGGCGGTCCGTAATAAGTATGCGGCCCGCCTTCGTATTGAACAACTACGCGGATTTCCTTGCCGGCACGCGTCTTCCGGTGCTGGGGCGCAGTTTTCTCATTTCTATCGAGGCAACCGCCATCGGACTGCTTATCGCCTATCCGATCGCCTATTTCCTGGCGCGTAAGGCGCGGCCATCGTGGACGCGGGTCGTGCTTTTGCTGTTTACGGTTCCGTTCCTCGTCAACTACATCATCCGCACCTTCGCCTGGTCCTATCTCCTGGGCCGCACCGGCCCCATCAATGCAGCGTTGATGGCCATGGGCCTCCGGCCGGTCGACTGGCTGCTCTTTAGCCAGTTTGCCGTTCTCGTCGGCATGGTTTCCTCCTATATGCCGTTCATGATCTTCCCGCTGTGGATCTCCATCGCGGGCATCGACAAGCGGCTGATCGAGGCAAGCTGGATACTGGGAGTGCCACCGGCAAGGACGTTCGTCGGCGTGACACTGCCGCTCTCGCTTCCCGGGATCTTCGCGGCGGTGATCTTCTGTTTTGTCGGTTGCTTCGGCGAGAGTGCGGTGCCCGTGATTCTCGGCGGGGTGGGTTATCAGCTGATTGGCAACGAGATCACCAGTACGCTCGACGTTCTCAACTACCCCCTCGCGGCCGCCATGTCATCGGTGGTGACGGTTGCGATGCTGGTGTTATTGTCCTTGTGGTATCTCGCATTCGATTTGCGCTCCTTTCTCGGCAAGATATTGTCCTGGAGGATGGCGCCGTGAGTCCTCGGAGCATGGCGCGAGGTTGGATCTGGGCCGGCATTGGCCTGGTGGTCCTATTGCTCTATCTGCCGCTGCTGCCGCCGTTGCTCTTCTCCTTGGCGCCGGAACATGCGAACGAAGGCGGCATCACCTTGCGCTGGTATGCCGAGATGTGGCGTAACCCGCTGCTCACGGGTGCGATGGCGACCAGCGTCGAGGTGGGAATTATCGTCGCCGCCGCGACGCCACTCTTGTCGCTGGTCGCCGCCGTGGCGATCCGCGAGCTGCGGGTTCCGAGGCTTGTTCTGCTATTGATGTTGCTTCCCCTGTTCGTGCCTGGAGTCAGCATGGGGCTCGCCACGGCGCTTTTCTTCCGTGTCCTTGACGTCTCGCCGTCCATGGTCACGATCTCGCTGGTCCAAATACTCTGGGCGCTGCCCTTCGCGACGCTTGTCGTGCTCACCTCCATGTCGACCTTTGATCCGGTCTATCTCGAAGCGGCATATATGAGCGGCGCCAATCGCTGGCGGGCCTTCCGCGATATTGAACTGCCTTTGATCTGGCCGGGCATTTCCGGTGCGGCGACCTTCTCGTTGATCCTCTCATTCAACGAGACGATCCGCACCTCTATCGTCCAGGGCCCGCTCAATACGGTGCAGACATACATCTGGTCGACCTACAAGCAAGTCGGCCTGTCGCCAACTCTCTATGCCCTGATGACGCTGCTCATTGTGATCACGATAGGGCTTGTTGGAGTCTATCTCCTGAAGGGTATGCGCAGAGCCTAGGGCCCGATCGTTTCAAGCCGAACTTGCTTGAGACGAAAACTGCGTTATTGAATTAGGCCAAGATTCACCGGTCAGATCAATTCGATCTGATCGTCGGATCTTGCTCTCGGTTTGTCAGTCGGCAAGCGGAACGATGAGTTTAGGATCGATACCGATCTCGACCGAGGCGTTCGGCTCTATCTCAATTCGTCGCGTGCTG
>VAZZ01000313.1 GCA_005884715.1 Alphaproteobacteria bacterium
CATGATATCGATATCCCATCCGGTGAGTTGTGAGGCGAGGCGCACATTCTGGCCGCGCCGTCCGATGGCGAGCGAGAGCTGCTCGTCGGGGACGACGACTTCGATGCGCTCGGCCTCTTCATCGAGCACCACCTTCGCCACTTCGGCAGGTGCCAGCGCATTGACGACGAAATTGGCGACATCGGCCGACCACGGGATGATGTCGATTTTCTCGCCCTGCAATTCATTGACCACCGCCTGGACGCGGCTGCCGCGCATGCCGACGCACGCGCCGACCGGATCGATCGATCCATCCTTCGAGCGCACCGCGATCTTGGCGCGCGAGCCCGGATCGCGGGCTACCGACACCACTTCGACGACGCCGTCGTAGATTTCCGGCACTTCCTGGCCGAACAGGCGGGACATGAATTCGGGATGGGTGCGCGACAGGAAGATCTGCGGCCCGCGCTGTTCGCGGCGCACGTCATAGACATAGGCGCGGATGCGGTCGCCCGGCCGGAAAGTCTCGCGCGGCAGCGTCTCATCGCGCCGGACGATCGCCTCGCCGCGGCCCAGATCGACGATCACATTGCCATATTCGACGCGCTTCACCGAACCATGCACGATCTCGCCGATGCGGTCCTTGTATTCGTCATACATGCGCTCGCGTTCGGCATCGCGCACCTTCTGCACGATCACCTGCTTGGCATTGGTCGCGGCGATGCGGCCGAATTCGATCGGCGGCAGGGGATCGGCGATCTGGTCGCCAATGGTCGCCGCCGGATTGCGCCTTTGCGCTTCTGCGAGGCTGATCTCGGTCGCTTCATTCTCGACCTTCTCGACGACCAGAAGCAGCCGGTTGAGGCGCGTTTCGCCGGTCTTCGAATCGATTTCCGCCTGGATGTTGTTTTCAGCCCCATAGCGCGATTTCGCCGCCCGCTGGATGGCTTCCGCCATGGCGGCCAGCACCACCGACTTGTCAATCGATTTCTCGCGCGCGACTGCGTCCGCGATCTGTAGAAGTTCGAGCCTGTTGGCGCTTACGGCGGCTTCGGCCATGTCACTGTCTCCTGTCGTCCAAATCAGTTGTTTGTTCGTCCGTCTCGTCGTTTTCGGTCCATTCACTGCCGTCGGCCATCGCCCGGCTCGGACGGCGCGCTTTCGCCGCCTCGATCAGAGCGTCGGTCAAGACGAGCTTGGCTTCGCCGATATCGGCAAAGGGCACGCCGATCAGCAGCTTCTCAGAGCCTCCCTCCGGATTGTCGATGAAGAGGCGAACCTCGCCATCGGCAAATCCTTCGAGCGCGCCGCGGAACCGCTTGCGGCCGGCCTGCGGCACGATCATCTCGATCTTCGCCTCATGCCCGGCCCAGCGCTCGAAATCTTGCCTGCGCACCAGCGGCCGGTCGATGCCGGGCGAGGACATTTCGAGGAAATACCGGCTCGAAATGACATCCTCGACATCGAGCATCGGTGAAATGGCCCTGCTCGCCTGCTCGCAATCATCGATGGTGAAGCTGCCGTCGGGCCGCTCCGCCATGATCTGCAAGGTCGATCCGCTCATTTTCACGCGCACCAGACGGAAGCCGAGACCCTCGAGCACCGGCTCGACCAGCTTCGCGACCCGCAATGCGGGTCCTGTTTCACGCGTCAGTCTTTGCTCGGTCATTTCAGGTAATAAAAATGGCGGGCCCCGGACCGGGACCCACCCTCATAACTCCAGCTATGTGAGTGAACCTAAGTTGACTTTCATATAGGCCGACGCCCGGGAAAAGGCAAGACCAGGGGCCAGATATCAGGGCTCAGGTGTCAGGATCAGAAATACTTGATATCCTGACCCCTGACCCCTGATATCCTGAACCCCGGAGAAAGCATGCTCATCACTA
>VAZZ01000314.1 GCA_005884715.1 Alphaproteobacteria bacterium
ATCGGTTTCCCCTTTCCGCCGCGACGCTCTTGCTCATGTCTCATAGCGACCCCCGACCCCACATCCAAAACGGTTATGCCGTCCCAATGGGCACCTTGTCTCAGATCCTGTCGCCTGCACTGAGAATCGCCGAACGCTCACACCCACCCGAATATGGCACAAACGACTAAGGATTAATAAGACAATTCGCCTACTTGGCACGGTATAATGGTCGAATTCTCTCGCCTCGACATGAAGTCCTGATCCGCAAACTTAAGGCCCCTTGAGGGCGTTGCGTAGTTCTTCGGCCCCTTCCGGACATTGTGCTGTCTGCGGCCCGCCCACTTCGAAGTGGCGCAGACATAGCCATGCTTCAAGCCGCGTCTTGTTACCGACACCTGCCGGCGCCTGCGGGTCGGATGGGAGCTGAGGCGGGGGTTCAGTGCTTGGCAGGACGACATCACCGCCAACCTCAAGCGGACTGTCGATGACTTTTCCACCGCCGCTCTCGACCCCGGACACAATTCGGGTGTCCGTGCGGCCTCTTTCTGCCGGACGAGAGCCGGCAAACCTGCTTACCCAAGCCCAGACATCCTGTGCCGGCATCACCTTCCAAAACCTCGAGACAGTGATCGGGTCCGAACTAAGCGGCGGGTTCAGTCTATATTCGCCGCCACTCACCGAGCCGTCGCAGCAGTGATTATCCGCCGCATATATTTCGGCGCCAGGTGAGTCGATGGCGAGGTCGCCCTGAATCTGGAACGCCGTGATCTCGTCGTCAGTGTCCGGCCCTTGCTTGGTGACGTTGCCGATCAGTGACGCCCTGGTGTTGGCGCCCTTGTAAAGGTGAACCGAATTCCCGCCAGGATTGTAAATGAAATTATTGGCAACAAAGGCGCTGGCACCTCCGCCGACCACCGGATTTCGTCGCAGGTTACTGACGAAAAAGTTGCCGGTGACTTCGACGCCGGAGACCATTTGGCCAATCAGCAGGCCCATGGAGTGCACACCTTTCGGGTGACCAGCGTTGCGCAGGCCCTCGGCGATCAGCGAATTGCGGATCGTGACATGCTGAAGGTTGTCTCCCCATAGTCCGATAACTTCGTCGATAGACCAGCTTGCACTGACATTTTCAATCAGGATATCCGATGTCGGCGGCGGACAGTGCCTGCATTCCATCACCGAAATCGCGTCGGCCTCGACACCCTTCTCGGACAACGTCTGGCTCCATGGCCTCACGCTGATGTGCTGGACGACGACGTTGCTCGTCTTGATCTTCAGGGGATGGCCATGAAGAGTGATGCCCGGCGGCGGAGCGCTTTGGCCGGCGATCGTCACGTTGGGGCTTTCGATCCGCAGATCTGAGTCGAGTTCGATCGCGCCGCCAATGTCGAAAACGATGACCCGCGGCTGTTTTTTCCTCACGGCCTCGCGAAGCGATCCGGGACCCGAATCATTGAGATTCTTGACATGGATGATCTTGGTCGATTTGGACAAACCGCCAGTGGCCGCAGTGCCAGTTTCGACGGGAGCAGCTGAAGGCGCGGAAAACGGCACCATCATTGCCAGCAATGAGAGCAAGGCAGAAGCAACAATTGGCCCGCCGCCAAGGTGCCTGAACTTGCGGCAGAGAGGAGGGAGGGACGTTGTGACGAACTTCATTTCCGAACGTGCTGGTTGGGGCGGCACTTCGGTTCGCCGACAAACCCGCGTTACGTTTATATGGAAAAGCCAAGCAGACATTGCGTGTCAACCGCCGTGCGCGGCAGCTTGTCCAACAACTTCCAGAACGTCGCCCGGCACCAGAAGGGTGTTTTCGTCGGCGGCCATGGTCGTGGCCGCGCCGTCGATTTTGAGGCGAACGATCTTGTAGGTTATCGCCATCTCGCTCTCGTCTCCGACACCAGTAGCGGTCGGCAATGTGCCCACCCCAACCAGTAACTTGGACTGATTGTCGAGCCGCGCCTTCAATGTCGCGATTTCCGTCTCCGTGTCCACGAGCGCCTGGGCAACCTCTGCCTGGCGTTGACTTGCGAGGCCTGCTGCCTGTTTGTCGAGGTCGTTCAGTTCGCGCCCGGAGCGGGTGACCGTCAAAATCGACTGCTGTCTCTGTTGCTGCAGTTCAGAGACGTAGCGTTGCACGCTCAGCACTTCGATCTGACGCGTAAGACCCTTGTTGCGAAGAGCGGTCAGGTTATCAAGCTCCTTCTGTATTTCGGGAACCGATCGGCCCACGTCGTCCGCGTAAATCTTGGAGCTTGCAATTTCCTGCTGCACTACCTTCCTTTGTGATTCGATGACTTCGAGACTGTCGGCCAAACTTTGCTTGCGGGCGTTGAAGACTTCCTTCTCGCGCTGTAAAACGCTCTGTCTGCCGGTGCTTTTCAATTGGTCAACAATGTCGGCCGGAAAAGCAATCGCGTCAGTGCCGGACTGCTCGGCAATGAGTCTCGCGCGGCGGGCCAGAGCCGACCAATATTGCAGGGTTTGGACCTGGTAATTCGCCTGGCGGTCAACAAGGTCGGCCGGGTTGTTGGCAAGAGCGTTTCTGCGCATGACCGGATTGCCGATGCCACTCGCCAGAGCCAGCGCTTGCAGCACGGTAGTGCGGGGCGAATAAGGAAATCGGCCAGGATTGCTGACGAAACCGAGTACAAAAATGGGCCTATATTCGGTCACGCTTACCACGACCCTGACACCTGATATGTCAGACAGGCTCGTCAGCTTCTGCCTTATCGCGTTTTCGATCTCCTCGGCCGTTAGGCCACTGGCGTGTACGCGACCGATCGCCGGGAGAGTTATGTCGCCTGCATCATCAATCCTGACCTCGGCGGAGTGTTCGGGAGACAGAAATACGTCAACCCGCAGTGTGTCACCGCTCATGGCGCGGTAAGCTTCGGCGGAGGCCACGGAGAACGTCAAAGGCGTCAGAGCAAGGGTGGCTGAGAGAACCGTAGCTCGAAACCATGCCACGCATGTCAGCCGAATACCGCGAAAAGCTGCAACCGACCTGATCTTCACCGCTTTCGTTCCGATCACGCTGATTTGAGCCGGACTTTTCAGGACAGCTCGCATTCCCTGCTGGTCGCAATATAACCCAGAAATCAGCTGTCGCCAAGCTGCCCCATTCTCCAAAACAAAGATAGTGCCAGGGCCACTTTGCAAACGGTTAGCGGCGGTCCAAAAATTTGATCCGGCTTTGTAGTGCAAAGACCGGCTTTGGAGGGGCAGCGGCCGCCGCACCGGGCGTGGAGGACGTAGGCGAAGAGGTAGAGGGCCGAAATGAAGACAAAGCGCGGATCGTAGATCAGGACAATCGCCGCAACCAGCGTTCCCACCAGGCCATACACCAGGAAAAAATTGAGATAGGCATCATGCAGGCCGAGGCGGAAAACGCCGTCAGCATTGACGAAATCGGAAAGGTGTTCCCAGTAAAGCCAAGCGAAGCCATCGGGATCAAAGTCCCAGCCAAGACCGAATGGATGGTCGGCTGCCAGCCTCAGGCCGTAATCGTAGAGGGCGATCCGGCCAAGCGCGGATGCGTCCTCTGTGGCAGCAATACGCGAGCCGGTTGCATCGGCGTAGAAATAGACTGCGGTAGCTATTGCGCCGATCGCGCCGATGTAAAGCAACGACGGCAATCGCCCCTTGCGAAGCTGCATGAGAGTTTCACTTGCGAAGATTGCCAGCAGTGCCGATCGCGTGCCATTGGCCAGAAGGGTAATGAGGATCAGGAAGAAGCTGCCATAGTAGAGTGATCGGCGAAGCTCGCCGAAGCGATACATGACATTCAAAGTAAGGTACGCTGAGATGATTTGATATGAAAACACAATGGGTGACAGCGACAGACCCAAGGCGCGGCTGCGGCTGGCGACATAGTTTTGGATTTCCGCAGGCTCGTGCTGAATATCGCTTAAAATTTCGCGCAGGCGCCAAGCAATCTCGATGTTGCCGAACTGGAGCAGCGCGACCAAGCCGCTTAACGCGGCCCCCGAGAGACTGAGCCATGCAACCGGCCGCAGACCGATGATTTCAATGAGCATCATGGTGCTGAACAGGATCAGGTAGGGCTGAACAACATTCGACGTCAGGCCATCAAGCGTGCTGACCAGATCGCTCTGCTGCAAATAGGTCACAATGGTCCCAATAGCGCCCAGCGCCGCGAAAGCCGCTGTGATCTCAATATGCTTTCGAAAGAACTGGCGCGCCTCCCTGAAATAGCAAACGACGATTACGCCGGACAGAAATGCCAGGACTAGCGTTCGCACCGGCAGGCCGACCGACAACTTGGTGAATGCGGTGTAGAGAAACACCACGCAGAGATAGAGCGTCGCCAGAAAAATTCTCAACGGTCGTCCTCGTGCCGTCAGCTACTCCGATTTATCATCACTTCACACGATTCAACACGGCGCCAACCAACTTGTCTTCGAGATCAGGTGTCAGCGCCTTGGCGGCGGCGATGTTCTCCACAGTTGTGCTGCGGGCGTCGATAACCAGAATGACGAGATCGGCCATGCCGACAAGCGCTCTTGTTTCCACATTGTTCAGCAAACCTGGCGTGTCCAGGACAATGAGATCATGTTTGCGCGAGGCCGCTTTGACGAAATTCGTCATCCCGGGGGTCATCAGCAGCTCGATGTTGCTGAGCATGTTTTTTTCCGCCGGTGCAGCGCAGAATGAGAAGGCGCAGCCATCGGGGGATATGATCGCGCGAGCCGGCGTCAAAGTTCCGTCAATTGCCTGAGCCAAGCGGTTGGACACAGCGGGCGCGAAACGCCTGGAAAGCGTGCGCTGATGAACATCGCAATCGACAAGTGCAGTCTTTTGATTGGCAATGGACGCGGCATATTGCGCCAGTGCCGCAGCGGTTGTCGATTTGCCGTCTCCGTCGCTGGCGGAGACAATTGCGAGGACGCGCTGTTCGTTACTCCGGGCCTCCACCAGAAAGCGATGTATGGATAATATGCTTCGGACGGACGGCGAGTTCGGCTGTTTGGCGATCATGGCAAACAGGTCGGCGTTCCTGCCGCGCAGTCGCCTTAGCGAGGCAATGTGAGGCACGCCCAATTTGCTCTGAACAAGCCGGGGGGTGCGCAGGACCGTCGGCGACATATGGTCCTTCATCAGCGCAAGTGTAAGGCCAAGGCCCAAGCCGCCGAGCAGGCCGCCGGCCAAAACCAGCTTCGCGTTCGGACTGGAAGGATCCTCCGGTACGTCGGCATGATCGAGTATCTGGACATCGAGCATGGAATAGTTCTGCTCCGTCTCCAGCGTTTTGATGCGGGCAGCCAATGACAGATATAGGTCGCCGGTGGCCAAGGCTTCCTTTTGCAGTTC
>VAZZ01000315.1:0-2519 GCA_005884715.1 Alphaproteobacteria bacterium
TCTGCAAGGCAATCGGTGCTGATGAACTGGTAAACTATCAGACACAGAAACTGAAGGACGGCTTGCGCGCGCTGGCAAAGAACGGCGTCGATGTCGTCTATGATCCGGTCGGCGGTGACCTGAGCGAGCAGGCAGTCAGGGCGCTCGCCTGGAACGGCCGCCATCTTGTAATCGGCTTCGCGCAAGGCCAAATCCCGAAGCTGCCGCTCAATCTGGTACTGCTCAAGAGCGCCAATATCCAGGGCGTGTTCTGGGGCGCGCATACGGAACGCGAGCCGCGCCTTCATCGCGCCAATATGGACCAGCTTCTCGCCTGGGCCGCAGCCGGGCGGCTCAAGCCGCATATCCACCGGGTCTATCGCTTCGATGAGATTGGCGAAGCGCTCAAGGCGATCGCCAGGCGCGAAGTCAGAGGCAAGGCCATCCTGGTGCCCTGAAGGAGACCCACGTGCCAGACGTCATACGCGAAACAAATGCCATGCTCGGCTTTCAGCTGGATCCACGAAGAAGAGGGAATCACGCTGATCCTCACGCGTAGCGCAGCGAAGTCATTTGGCTTCGATGACGGGATGCCAATGCGGCGCATCGTCCTTCAGGTGTTCTCGGCCCTCGACGGCGTCGGTTTGACGGCGGCTGTCGCAACCGCGCTCGCCAATGAGGGCATCCCGTGCAACATGATCGCCGGCTATCATCACGACCATGTCTTCGTTCCCTCGGCAATGGCCGGTCGGGCTGTGGCCGTGCTGAGAGATCTGCAGGTGCGCTCTACTAAGTGAGACTGTCGCCTTTCTTCAGCCGCTCCAGAGTCTCGCGGGCCTTGTCGTAGTGTTCGGGCTTGAGATGCGCGCGGATCATGGTGATGGCGGTGACAAGTACCGCCATGTCATCGGTGAAGCCGACGCCCAGAAGAAAATCCGGAATGGCATCGATGGGCAGCACGAAATAGGCCAGCGCACCCAGAAGAATGCCCTTCACCTTGAGCGGCGTGGCGCGGTCGAAAGCGCAGTAATAGGCTGCAACCGCGTCCTCGGCAAATGGAATGGAGGCAAAGACACTGGTCACCTTGGGCCAGAAGCCCGAACGTACTTTCTGCTCGTTGCTGGTCAGGACCATGGGAAGATGACCCCCTCGCTGTCGAAATCGGGAAACGATGTGGGAAGCTTATCGGGCTTTTTCAAGCCTTTTCCGCACTCTTACGAACCACGGCCTGTCAGGCATGCTCATGGTGCGGCTGGATCTTCTCCAACTGCCTACCGAGGCCTGCAGCAGCAACCCGCAAGTCATATTCGCTCTGGAGATTAAGCCAAAACTGCGGCGTGGTCCGGAAGTAGCGGCCAAGCCGATGCGCGGTATCGGCGGTAATAGCGGTTTCTTCCCGCACAACACGCTCGATGCGGGTGCGAGGAATGTTGAGTGCCTGAGCCAGGCCATAAGGGGTCAACCCCATGGGTTCAATAAACTCCTCACGCAGGACTTCGCCCGGATGCATGGGCGGCATTTTCTTGGTCATCCGACCCTCCATTTGATTCCTAGCCATCCAGCTAGTGGTAGTCTGTAATCTCAACGTTCTCAGCCCCATCACCTGACCAAACAAAGCAGATGCGGAACTGCTCATTGATCCTGATCGAGTGCTGTCCTTCACGGTCTCCTTTCAGGGCTTCTAACCGGTTTCCGGGCGGGGACTTCAGGTCGTCAAGTTTCACCGCCGCATGAACCATTTGGAGCTTGCGGCGGGCGGGCTTGAAAAGATCTGACTGGAACCCTTTGCCGGGCTTCAGGTCACTGAAGACCATTTCCGTGACCGCGTCCTTGAAGCCCTTGATCATAACGTGATACGTATCATGATGCGGTACGCTCTGTCAACAGGAAGGTATCACGGCGCGATACGAGCACGAGGTCGTCTAGGTGCGCTTCATCAGTATAGGTCCAGCAAGGGGAAGAGGAATAGAGCCAGAGATGCGTCTATCTCCCGGCGAACCAGATCGCCGCCATCATGATGATGATCGCGGCGAATTGCAGGAGCACGCGCCAGCGCATGAATTGCTGCGATACGTTGCCGGGACCGCCGCGCATCATGTTCCACAGGCCCAGGCACAGGACAATGAAGACGGCGGCAATGGCGAGAGGGACGAGATAGTCGAAAAAATTCATTGGTCGGATGCCTTATCGAGAAGCCGGTCAAGCACTGGTGGCGGCAATAGCCGCCGGGCCCAGGCCATGACATAGGTCGGCACTGTCACATAATAGCGCCGTCGCGGCTTGCGGCTTTCCAGCGCATGCAGGAGTTTTCGCGCCACGGCTTCCGGTGGCAATTTGAAACGCTTGGCGCCGCCGCCATTGAGCCTGGTGCGCAGGCGCACATAGGCTTCCTTATAGTGCGAAGACTCTTCATCGACATTGCGCTCGAATGCCTCGATCGCATGCTCGACGAAGCGCGTGGCGATGGGCCCTGGCTCGATCAGCGACACGTGAATTTGGGTGCCCTTGAGTTCGAGGCGCAATGTGTCGGAAAGCGCTTC
>VAZZ01000315.1:2657-4185 GCA_005884715.1 Alphaproteobacteria bacterium
CCGGGCTGGCCATAGGCGCCGTTGTTGAAGAGCGCGAAGAGCTTGCCCTGCGTGCGCTCGGCAATCTCTGCCACGCATTCGGAAATGGTGATCGGCTCGGCATAGTCGAGGCGGAACACTTCCAGCCCCTCACCTTCCAGGCGGATGATGTCGGCATCCTTGCGAGCGGTAGCGAAAACCCGCCAGCCCTTCGCCTTCAGCATCTTCGCCGAGGCATAGCCGATGCCGGAGGAACAGCCGGTGATCAGGATGGTCTTGCTCAATTGCCACCTTCCAAAAGACGGCGCGCAATCACTTGCGCCTGGATCTCGGCCGCTCCTTCGAAGATGTTGAGGATACGCGCGTCGCAGAGAATGCGCGAGATCTGGAATTCGAGCGCAAAGCCGTTGCCGCCATGGATCTGCAGAGCATTGTCGGCTGCCGACCAGGCGACGCGGGCGCCCAGCAGCTTGGCCATGCCGGCTTCAAGGTCGCAGCGCCGGCCGGCATCCTTCTCGCGCGCCGAATGATAGACAAGCTGGCGCGCCGCCATGATTTCCGCCGCCATCAGAGCGAGCTTGTCGGCGATGCGCGGGAAGGCGACGATCGGCTTGCCGAACTGCATGCGCGCCGTCGCATAATCGAGGCCGACATCGAGCGCATTCTGCGCCACGCCGAGGGCCCGCGCAGCGGTCTGAATGCGGGCCGATTCGAAGGTCTGCATCAGTTGCTTGAAGCCCTGGCCCTCCGCCTCGCCCAGGAGATTGGCGGACTTGACCTCGAAATCCTCGAAGCGGATCTCATATTCCTTCATGCCGCGATAGCCCAGCACTTCGATTTCGCTGCCGGACATGCCCTTGGCCGGGAAGGGAGCGGCGTCACTCCCACGTGGTTTTTCGGCAATGAACATCGACAGGCCCTTGTAGCCAGCCTCCTCGGCATCGGTGCGCGCGAGCAGCGTCATGATGTCGGCGCGGACGGGATGGGTGATCCAGGTCTTGTTGCCGGTGATCTTGTAGACATCGCCGTCGCGCACCGCCCTGGTGCGCAGGCTGCCGAGATCGGAGCCGGTATCGGGCTCGGTGAAGACCGCCGTGGGCAGGATCTCGCCCGCAGCGATCTTCGGCAGCCAATGATCCTTCTGTGCCTCGGTGCCGCCGCCCATGATGAGTTCGCAAGCGATTTCGGCGCGGGTGCCGAGCGAGCCGACGGCGATCCAGCCGCGCGACAGTTCCTCCGAGACGACGCACATCGCAACCTTGCCGAGGCCCATGCCGCCATATTGGTCAGGCAAGGTCAAAGCGAAGACGCCTAGCGAGGCAAGCTCCGCGATGATCTCGATCGGCACATAATCATTGGCGAGATGCCACGCATGCGCTTTGGGCTTCACTTTCGCCTCGACGAAGCGCCGCATGCTGGTGCGCATCTCGTCCATCGTGTCATCGAGGCCGCAATCGCCGAAGGTCGAAGCGCCTCGAGCGGCGATCATCAATTGGACGAGACGCGCCCTTGCGGCGGCAGTGTTGCCGGAGATCAACAAAGCCTGGAC
>VAZZ01000316.1 GCA_005884715.1 Alphaproteobacteria bacterium
GTAAGCATCCGGTGGGGACCGCGTGCGAGCCAGTCGCAGCTTAAGCGGCGTGATCGACTTGCCGGGTGCTGGCGCGCCAATTCCATGGCAGCAACTCGTCGAGCCGTTGCGCCGGATGTTCGGCGATGCGGGCTAGCACATTGGCGAGCCAGGCTTGCGGATCGACGTCGTTCATCTTGGCGCTGACGATCAGGCTGTACATCACAGCGGCGCGTTCGCCGCCGCGATCGGAGCCACAGAATAGCCACGACTTGCGTCCCAGGGCGATGCCGCGCAGGCCACGCTCGGCCGCGTTGTTCGACAGGCAGATCCGGCCGTCGTCGAGGAAGCGGGTGAAGGCGTTCCAGCGCTTGAGCATGTAGTCCATCGCCTTGGCGACGTCGTTGCCGCGCGAGAGCTTGGCGCGTTGCTCCCGCATCCAGGCTTTCAGATCGGCGACCAGCGGCGCGCTCAATTCCTGACGGACGGTCTTTCGTCGCTCCGCGCTTTGCCCATTGATCACTCGCTCGATCTCGAACAGAGCGTCGATCCGGCGCACCGCTTCCAGCGCCAGCGGCGAGATCACCACCGGCTTTTCCCCCTGAGCCTTGCGACGCGCGTTCTCCGCCAGATCCGCCATCACGAAGAACGGGCGCCGGGCATGGACCCAGCAGGCCGCCTCCAGAATCGGCCCAGGCGCGCGGTTCGGATCGTAGAGCTTGCCGTAACCGCCATAGGCATCGGCCTGAAAGATTCCCTGGTAGTTGGCCAGATGCCCATGGGAATGCTCGCCGGTCCGGTCGCGCGAGTAATAGAACACGGCGCCCGGCGGGGCCTGCCCGGCAAAGGGCTTGTCATCGCGCACATAGACCCAGATCCGGCCGCTGATGGTCTTGCCTTTGGCCAGCACCGGCACCCTGGTGTCGTCGCCATGCAGCCGCTCCGCGCTCAGCACGTGGGCTTCCAGGCGCTTGAACAACGGCATCAGTACCGCCGTGCAGTTGCCGACCTGATCGGCGAGGGTCGACAGGCTGAGCGGCACGCCTTCCTTGGCATAGCGCTCCGCCTGCCGGTTCAGCGGCTGATGCTGGCCAAACTTCTCGAACAGCACCATCGCCAGCAGGCTTGGCCCCGCCCAGCCGCGGGCGATGACGTGAAACGGCGCCGGCGCCTGACTGATCTTCTCGCAATCCCGGCATGTGAACTTCTCGCGGACGTGCTGGATCACCTTCCAGGATTTCGGAATCACTTCCAGCGTCTCGGTGACGTCCTCACCGAGCTTGGACAGCCGCGCGCCACCACAGCAGGCGCAGACCACAGGTCCCGGCACCATCACGCGCTCGCGCGGCAGATGATCGGGGAACGGTTTGCGTGATGGTCGCCGGCGCGTGAACGACGCCACCTTGGTGGCCTTGGCCGCAGCCATTTCGGCCGCGATCTCATCTTCGGTGGCCGCGGTCTCCAACTCTTCCAGCGTCAGCTCGAGCTGACCCAGCAGTCGCGCCGTGCGCTCCGAACGCGGGCCATAGCGGTCGCGATTGAGTTTCTCGATCTGCAGCTTCAGATGGGCAATCAGCGCATCGTCGTCGGAGGCTTTGGCTCTCGCCGTCGCAAGCTCCGCTTCGGCATGGACGGCTCTCGATGTCTCGGCGACAAGCCTTTCCTGCGCGACGAGCAGCGCCGCCTTCAGCGCCTCGATGTCATTTGCATTGCCGTCAGGAGACGAATCCATGCCTCGATAGAATCACAAATCGAGATGGATGACTCGCAAAAATTTCGGCTGTCCGCGATTATCCTGCACGCTCTGGGCGAAACGTATGACGCGGATTGCGCCAGTCAATTCCGTCGAGCATGTAGGCCAATTGTGCCGCCGAAATAGCCACCACACCATCGGACGGCGATGGCCAGATGAAGCGTCCCTTCTCCAGCCGTTTGGCATACAGCGACATGCCAACACCGTCATGCCAGATGATCTTGATCAGATCGCCACGGCCGCCTCGGAAGACGAACAGATCACCGGCGTGGGGATCGCGCCGTAGTGCTTCCTGAACCTGCAGAGCCAGGCCATTCATGCCGCGCCTCATATCGGTTCGTCCGACCGCAAGCCAGACCCGCACGCCGGAAGGAACGGGGATCATCGCCGCTCCAACACGTCCAGCACACGCCGCAACGCTTGCGCATCGACTGCACTACCGACACGGACACGA
>VAZZ01000317.1:0-1252 GCA_005884715.1 Alphaproteobacteria bacterium
TGGGGTGGCGAAATCGTCGCCACCGACGCCGGCGCGACCACAGATTATCGCCGCCTCTATCAGCGCCCGACACTGCTCCTCGTAGGTAGCGAAGGCAGCGGTCTTTCAGCCGGGCTTGTCGCCAAGGCCAATGTTTCGGTGCGCATCCCCATGCCGGGCCAGGCGGAATCGCTCAATGTCGCCACGGCAACCGCGCTCATGCTTTATGAGATCAAGCGACCTGAGTTGAAGTAGCTCCTTTCTCCTCACTTGCATAGATATCGGAGGTGAACCCAGCTCACCATATTCCAGTGAAATCATCCTTGTTTTCCCGCGGGAGTCGGTGAACACCCATAACCGGTCTTGCCCAGATACCCGGCGCAAGACCAGAGCAAATCCCGCCAAAGGCCTGTCCCGGACCCGATCCGACATATTGATTTGGCGCGAATCCTTTTCGGCGAGGTGATCCACCTCGCAGGGAAGCGCGCTAGGTTCGGCAGGCTTTCAGGAGGCAATTGATGAAATCGCATGCGCGGGTGGTGATTGTGGGCGGCGGCATTATGGGCGTCGGCCTCCTCTATCACCTCGCGCTCGAAGGCTGGAGCGATATCGTCCTCATTGAAAAAGGCGAGCTCACATCGGGCTCGACCTGGCATGCCGCCGGCCAGTGCCCGCATTTCAACGGTTCGCTCAATATGACGAAGGTACATGTCTACGGCACTGAACTCTACCCCAAGCTCGAAGCCCTCACCGGCCAAGCGGTGTCCTGGCATGGCTGCGGCGGCTTGCGCCTCGCCCAAACCGATGAGGAATTGAACTGGCTCAAATATGTCGAGGGCATCTCCAAGCTCGCCGGCTATGAAGGCGAGATCATCGGCCCCGGCGAGATCAGGAAATACCATCCCTTCCTCGAGACCTTCGGCCTCAAGGCCGCCTTCCGCACGGTGACGGACGGCCATGTGGCGCCCGCCGATGTGACGAACGCCATGGCGGCGGGTGCGCGCAAGCTCGGCGCTGAAATCTATCGCCGCACCCTCGTCACCGATATCAAGCTCTTGAAGACAGGCGAATGGCAAGTGATCACCGACAAGGGCAATATCACAGCCGAGCATGTGGTGAACTCGGCTGGCTCATATTGCGATGTGGTTGGTGCCTGGACCGGCCATAATGTGCCGATCGCCAATATGCTGCATCACTATACGATCACCGAACCGCTGCAGGAGCTCATCGATCTCGAGACGGAATTGCCGGTGGTGCGCGACCCCTATTCCCA
>VAZZ01000317.1:1273-2274 GCA_005884715.1 Alphaproteobacteria bacterium
CGTTGGCCCCTATGAAACGGAAACGGCGCATGTGTGCTGGGACGGCAATCCGCCGGCCTGGGATTTCGAAAGCGAGCTCATAGCACCCGAACTCGACCGTCTGACGCCCTGGCTCGAACGCGCCACCGAGCGTCTGCCCCTCTTCGCCAAGGCCGGACTCAAATCGATCGTGTCGGGCGCCATCACCCACACCCCCGACGGCGTCTATCTCTCAGGCCCCGCCCCCGGCCCCAGGAACTACTGGATGCATTGCGGCGCCTCGATCGGCATCTGCCAGGGCGGCGGCGCCGGCAAATATCTGGCGCAGTGGATGGTGCATGGCCAGGCGGAGATCAATATGCGCGAGTTTGACCCGCGCCGTTTCGGCAACTGGGCGACCAAGGACTATACGGCGCAAGTGTCGATCGCCGACTATCACCACATGTATTACTGCTACAAGCCCGCCGAACAGCATGAGGTAGGCCGCGGACTTCGCAAGTCATCGCTGCATGAGAAGCTGAAAGCGCAGGGCGCGCAATTTTCACAAATCTTCGGCTGGGAACGGGCCCGCTGGTATGACAGATCCGGCAAGGGCGAGGACTTCTCCTACCGCCGCTCGAACTGGTGGATAGCCGTCGAGGCGGAAGCGCTCGCGGTGCGCCAAAATGTTGGCCTCATGGATCTCTCCACTTTCGCCAAATTCGAAGTATCGGGCCCCGATGCCTATGCCTTCCTCGATCGCATCTGCGCCAACAAGATCCCAGCCAAGAGCGGTGGCATCATTCTGGGCCATCTCCTCAATGACAATGGCTTCATCGAATCCGAGATCACGGTGACCCGGCTCGGCGATGACAGATTCTATGTCCTCTCCGCCGCCGCGGCGCAGCTTTACGATCTCGACCAGCTGCGCTGGCGCATCAGGCCCGGCGAGCGCGTCGAGGTGAAGGACGTCACCGATGATTTCGGCGTGCTGGTCCTCGCCGGGCCCCGAGCACGCGACGTACTGGCGCAATGCGCCAAGG
>VAZZ01000319.1 GCA_005884715.1 Alphaproteobacteria bacterium
CGTATTGCCGCCCGGCATGACGGCGCGTGCTTCCTCATGCAGCGCGAGCGTCTTGGGCCGCGCCTTGATGAAGCTTTCGAACGCTTTGGCGAGGGCTGTGTCCATCTCATCAACAAGGGGTGCGTTCATGCTCGTATCCGTGAGGCTGATTTGCGGCAAATCATGCCCGACCTGGCCCGGCAACGCAATGTCCGAGCCATGCGCGGGGCTCAACCATGTCGCCGCGGCAACTGATCGAAAGCGAGGATGGCGATGGCAACAGGAAGCCTGTAGGTTAGCCGCGCTATGCCGGCCATCCGTAATAATATTGAAACATCGAAATCGCTTCCGCGGACGGAAATAGCGAGTGAACGCATATGGCCGGCCTGGAAAGAGAATTTCGTGGCGACACTGCAACTCGCTTTGCCGATGGTGCTGACCAATCTGGCCCAGATGGCGATGATCGTCACTGACGTGGTCTTTATCGGCAGGCTGGGGCCGCAGGCGCTTGCCGCAAGCTCGCTGGCGGTGAATATCTATCACGCTTTCGCCTTTTTCGCCTTCGGCCTGGTCAGCGCCGTCGCCCCGATGGTGGCGCGCGAGAAAGGTATGCGCCGCCATGAAGTGCGCGAGATACGCCGCATCGTGCGCCAGGGCCTGTGGACCGCGATCGCCGTCTCGGTCCCTTCGATAGTGCTCCTCTGGCATGGCGACAGGTTCCTTCTGGCGATAGGCCAGGAGCCGGCGCTCGCCGCCGAAGCGGGCGACTATCTGCGCGCCCTCGTCTGGGCGCTTCCGCCCTTCCTCGGCTATATTGTCTTGCGCTTTTTCATATCGGCCCTCGAGCGCCCGCAATGGGCCTTCATCATCGCCATCGTGGCGATCCTGCTCAATGGGCTCGGCAACTGGCTGCTCATTTTCGGAAAATGGGGCTTACCCGCCTTCGGTATCGTCGGTTCGGGTCTCGCCAGCGCCATCGCGACCTCGCTCATGTTCATCGGCATGACGGCGGTCGTCCGGTTCGACCGCCGTTTCCGCCACTATCATGTCTTCGGACGCTTCTGGGAAGCTGACTGGCCGAAATTCAAAGCCATCTGGCGGCTCGGCCTGCCGATTGGCGCAATCATCGCCTTCGAGACCACGGTTTTCAGCGCGGCCGCTTTTCTCATGGGGTGGCTTGGCGAAGCCGAACTCGCCGCCCATGCCATCGCCATCGAGATTGCCGCCATTACCTTCATGACGCCGCTCGGCATCGCGCAGGCGGCGACGGTGCGTGTGGGCATAGCTTATGGCGCTGGCGATGCTTTGGGCGTCGCACGGGCCGGCTGGAGCGCTTTCATTCTCGGCACCAGCTTCATGGTCCTGACCGCCACCTTGCTGATCACCCTGCCGCAATTCCTGATCGGCATCTTCATCGATGTCAGCCATCCTGCCAATGTGCCTGTGCTGGCGCTTGGAGTATCTTTCCTCACCGTCGCCGCGGTCTTCCAGATCGTCGATGGCGCCCAGGTTCTCGCCGCCGGCACGCTGCGCGGCCTCCACGATACGCGCATGCCCATGTGGTATGCGGCGATCGGCTATTGGGGCATCGGCCTGCCGCTCAGCGCCTGTCTGTCGCAGTTCACCCCGCTGCGCGGCGTTGGCGTGTGGATAGGGCTCGCCGCCGGTCTCGCCGCCGTTTCGGTGCTGATGGTGCAGCGCTGGCTCAGGCGCGAGCGGCTGGGACTGATCCGGCCTATGTTATGAGCCGGCGCACAAAGCCGTTTGCCGTTTTGGGATGGCACGCTAGAAGGACGGCAACGCCCCCTTGGCGGAATTGGTAGACGCACAGGACTTAAAATCCTGAGCCCACAAGGCGTCCCGGTTCGATCCCGGGAGGGGGCACCACTGGCAGATTGCAAGGGCGTGCCCGATCGACGGGCGCCAGTCAGTTTGCCCGGACTGCCATTTTCTCCTATATTCACACGGACAATGCGCGAGGCTTCGGCATGATGCAGGACATGGGCATGTTTACCTTCTGGCACTTGTTGATTCTTCTGATCGTCCTGGCTGCCATGATCATCCCCTTCTGGAAGATACTGCCCAGGGCGGGAATTCCGGCGCCCTTGGCGCTTGTATCCATTATTCCCTTCGGGGCGCTTGTGCTGTTATGGGTGCTCGCATTCAAACAATGGCCGGAAGATAAATAACCTTGCCGGTGTCGGTCTTGGCGCCGTCGCGGCATGCTGACGGCGAGCGAAACCTCGGCTCGATTGGACTGCAAAAAGGGCGCCGGAGGCGCCCTGTTCAGTTAGGAGGGAGTCTGCTCAGTCGAAATGTCAACTCAGGCCGGCGCGCACGGCGTTGAACGCCGTATCTGCCTCCCCGTCACCGCCTTCAGCAGCATGACCAGCGCTATTCTTGAACATCCAGTCCCCAATAGCCTGTAGCTGGAGGTATTAGATGCCGGTCCCGCGGCGTGATCAACTGTTCCCGCGCATCAACGAGTTTATTCGTTGCTACTGTTGCTTAAACGCCACAGTAATGGAACTTTTAAGATATTCAATGCGCCAAAATTGCATTACTCGGCGTAATTATCGCGTCACGCCTTGGCGCCGTCGCGAATTGGCGGGGTGAAAGCAAGGCCCATGTCCCAGGGCAAATAGATCCAGGTATCCTGGCTCACTTCCGTTATGAAGGTGTCGACCATGGGCCGCCCTTCCGGCTTGGCGTAGACGGTGGCGAAATGTGCATTGGGTAAAAGCGCCCGCACGGCCCGGGCAGTAGCGCCTGTGTCCACCAGATCATCGACGATTAGCACGTGCTTTCCGCCATCGCTGCCGGCGATCGAAGCGCCGACCCCCTTGAGCACCTGAAGCTCACCCTGCTTCTCATAGTCATAGGAAGCGACACAGATCGTCTCGATGACCCTGATGCCCAATTCACGCGCGACCACAGCCGCCGGCACCAGGCCGCCGCGGGTGATCGCCACTACCGCGGTAAACGGTCCCTCCCCATGCAGCCGCCAGGCCAGTGCCCGGGCATCCCGGTGGAACTGATCCCACGATACCGGGAAACTTTTCTGCCATTTCTCGTCCATTGAGTCCTCCAAAGCGGTCTTATGCCGCTTTGCCTCACCCTGTGCAATCGGATCGCAATCCAGGCAAGTTAGTCAGTGCACTGTCATGATACCTTCACGGGAGTCAGGCCTAAGGTCACCATAACCAGGCAGTCTGGCCACATGAACGCACTCTCAAAGCCGACGACCCGATATCGCGCCATCTTCATCTCCGACATCCATATGGGGACGAGGCGGGCGCAGGTGAGTTATCTCCTCGATTTCCTGCGCGTCACCGAATCCGACTGGCTCTATATCGTTGGCGATCTCATCGACAACTGGGCTCTCGAGAAAGCCTGGTTCTGGGACCAGT
>VAZZ01000318.1:0-5460 GCA_005884715.1 Alphaproteobacteria bacterium
CCGCGACGAGCGATAGTCCCAGGCCATTGCCCGACGTCGTGCGGCTCGCATCGAGCCGATAAAATCGCTGAAAGACTTTCTTCCTTTCTTCCGCCGGGATTCCGGGACCTGAATCGCAAACTTCAGCAAGGATACCGCTCTTGTCCGCACTCAGCTTGAGACTGATCCGCGTGTGGGCTGGTGTGTGATGAATTGAGTTCTCTACCAGATTGGCAAACATCTGAACCAGCAGATCCTGATCTCCGACAACCTGGATATCAGGCTCGATCGAGGTTGCGAAGCCCTTTCCCTGGTCTTCCGCCACTGCGCGATAGGCTTCGCCGACCCGTTCGAGGACCTGGGAAAGTTGCACGCGCTTGAAATTCTTGCGGCGCGAGCCGGATTCGACCTGCGCAATCCTCAGGAGCCCTGAAGACAGCCTCAGAAGCCTGTCTGCCTCATGAATCGCGCTACCAATGGCTTTTTCGTACGCTTTCTTTGAATAGCCGGCCTGGATGCTCGTTTCCAGTCCCTGCTTCAGACGGCTCAGGGGACTGCGCAGGTCGTGAGCGATGTTGGTGGTGACTTGCTTCAGGCTTTCAAGCAGCGACTCATTGCTGTCGAACAGCCGATTGAGATTCGCCGACAACTGATCCATCTCGTCGGAGGTTCCCTCGATGGGGATCCTTTCCCTCAAGCGCCCCTGCATGATGGCAGAGCTTGTAACATTGATCGCATCGATCTTGCTCAGGAACCTCCGGCTCGCAAAGATACCGGCAGCTATGGCAAGCACCAGGGCAATCAGCATCGACCATGCGAAAGATGCGATTATCGCCTCCTGGGTCGCTATCATCACATAGGCATCTTGCCCCACGAACAGGAACGACCCATCATCGAACCTCGTCCCCTTGCCCCAAAGCTCGTGATCCGGATCGGCAACAATCTGGGGGTCGTCGGTCTCGGCCTTGGTGAATGTCTTGACGAGCCAGTCCGCCTGGTCAGGGGCAGTCTTAAGATTGCCGGCCAGCCGTTTTCCGGCCGCATCGGCAAGATAGTAATACCTGGCGGAACCTGGGGAATTCCGCAGCCGCTCCTCGATGTCGTCTACAATGGAAAGTAATCCGTCGCTCCTTACGTCTTGCGCCAGCGCCTGTGCGTCATCTTCGATTGACTGGCGCTCCTCATCGCGCATCGCTGAGCTTGCGGTGAAATACGTGATGAGGATGAGGAGCGTGAAGCACAGCGCAAAGATGGCTGCAAACATGACCGACAGGCGAAAGCTGGTCGTCCTGACCGCCCTAAACATCATTGCGGAGCGAATAACCGACCCCGCGTACGGTGCGCACGAGCGGGGACTTGAATCCTTTGTCGATCTTTGCACGCAGACGGCTGATATGCGTCTCGACTACGCTGGTTAGCGGGTCGAAATGAAAGTCCCAGACATTCTCCAGCAGCATCGTGCGCGTAACCACTCTTCCTTCACTGCGCATCAGATATTCGAGAATCCGGAATTCCTGTGGCTGAAGGTCGATCGTCTTCCCCGCTCTGCGGACGCTGCGCTTCAACAAGTCCATTTCGAGATCCGCTGCGCGAAGCACGGTCTTGGTCTCGGATAATGGCGGCCGCCGCAGCAGGGCGGAAAGGCGGGCGAGCAATTCCGGTAGAGCAAATGGCTTGGTGAGATAGTCATCGGCGCCGGCATCAAGGCCTTCGACGCGGTCATCGATACCTGACATCGTCGTGAGAAAAATGGCGGGTGCATTGTTGCCGGTGGATCTGAGCATCTTGACAACGCTGAGACCGTCCAGACGCGGCAGCATCCGGTCGACAATCAACACGTCATACTTTTCAGTGGCGGCAAGATATAACCCCTCCTCGCCCTCAGACGCACAATCGACGACGTAGCCATGTTCCTTCAGTCCCTTGCAAACGAACTGGGCGGTATCCTTGTCGTCCTCGATCAATAATGCGCGCATATCTTTGGTCCAGCGTACTTGCTCCGACGGTTTGACGCTTTTTACCAGCTCTTCATGTTCATGGAGAGCTTTGATTTGCTGGCGGGGCATTCTCTTTCGGCGAGCATTCAGGGCCATTTGTGCACAACTTTCCGACATCGGCAATGCCGGGATTTCGATGTTTGCCCAAGCATACGCGGCAATGATTGGCGCAAGCCTTTCTGTAAGTTTACCAAATTGTAAGCCACGAGGCAGATTGACACCCCTCGCGCTATCTTCAGCACTGTCCAGACCGGGGGCGGCTTTCCGCAAACCGCAGACAGCGATCCTTGAAAGGGGGACTCACAGACTGTCGCATCAGGCGGCCTTCTAAGTCATCCTGCCTCAGAGACTGAAATCATCGCCGAGAAAGATGCGCCGCACATCGGTATTGTTGATGATTTCGTGCGGTGTGCCCTCGGTCAGGACCTCACCTTCATGGATGATGAGCGCCCGGTCGATGAGTTCGAGCGTTTCACGGACGTTGTGATCCGTAATAAGCACTCCGATTCCCCGATCGGTGAGCTGTCGCACCATCTGGCGTATATCACCGATCGCAATCGGATCAATTCCGGCGAAGGGCTCATCAAGGAGCATGAATCGCGGGTGGGTGGCAAGGGCGCGGGCGATTTCCACCCGGCGACGCTCGCCGCCAGATAGCGCCACAGCTGGCGAATATCGTAAATGCGAGATGGAAAACTCATCGAGCAACTCACCCAACTCACTTTCGCGCCGCTTGCGGCTGGGCTCGACAAGCTCAAGCACGGCATGAATATTGTCCTCAACCGTGAGACTGCGGAAAATCGAACTTTCCTGGGGCAGATATCCGATACCAAGCCTGGCACGCCGATGCATGGGCAAGGTCGTGATATCCGTCCCGTCGAGGCTGATCGTACCCTGGTCCGCCGCGATCAGGCCGGTGATCATGTAGAACACCGTCGTCTTGCCGGCGCCATTGGGTCCAAGCAGCCCCATGGCCTCGCCACGCTTCACGGACAGGCTGACCCCCCTGACCACCGGCCGGCCCCCAAAACTCTTGCCGAGCCCCATCACCACAAGGCCATCATCCGGCGGCAGATCCTCGGCGTGGGGCTGAGGCCCCCGCTCTGGTATCAGCCGTCCACGCCCTGAAGCCTTGTCCGGCTTGCGGGGCCGAACGACCGTCATCGCTTCACCGTTCCGGCGAGGGAGTCTGTCCCATCTTCGGTATGGCAAGCTTCAAAAACCCGGATATAGCCATTTACCGAAGCTTCGGCTGAAAAGGCGCATGCTCTTTCGACCAGCGCCTGTCGGTCAACCGGCGTATCCAACGCAGCCAGGATGGCTTCAGCCAGGCGTTCCGGATCGCGGCAAGGCACCAGCCTGCCATATTTGCCTCCCTCGAGTATTTCCCATGGACCGCTCGGGCAATTGGTGCTGACGACCGGACACCCGCATGCCAAGGCTTCGATGAGCACGGCCGGCAAGCCTTCCCATGCCGAAGACAGGACGAACATCGAAACCCGCGCCATCCAGGCAAAGGGATTTTCCGTGCGGCCGAAGAGGCAGACGTCATCCGCGATGCCAAGCGCCTCGATCATCTTCTGCAGGCGCGGGCGATCGCGGCCCTCGCCCAGCACCACCAGCCGCATGGGACGTTTCGCACGCGCCAGCGCAAAGGCCCTGATCAATGTCGGAAAATCCTTCTGCATGCGCAGACGTCCGACAGCGAGAAGTACTGGGGGCTCGCCCGGCGCGAGCCAGGGATGGTCGAGCGGAGCCCTGCTCCTCTCAGCTACAGTCCCGTCGAGCACCGGTTCGAACACCGTAGCGATGCGCTGGCGCGGCATGCCGGAGAGGCGCGCCACCTCCTCGGCTACGCCGTCACCCACAGCGACGGTCGCCGAGGCCGGCGGAAAGACCAGACGCAGGAGCGCACGCAGATAGAGATCGACAATCGGACGCACCGGCCTCCACAAATTGAAATTGCCAGAGGGGAAATTGGTGGCGCGCAACACTAGCGGCATGGTCCGCCCGGCGATAAGCCAGGCGATGACCGCCGACAGCAGCACCCGGCTTGAGCCGGCGACAATCGTTCCAGGCTTCTCCGCCAGTAGATAGCGGGCAAATGCGACGGCACCGAGATAGACCCTTACCGTGCGAGACGGCAAATGGCGGTAGAGGACGGCGTGCAGTCCTCCCCACCGGGGCGAATTCAATTCGATGAAACGCAGGCCCGGGGCCAAAAGCTCCCTGATCTTGGAGCGATCGTTGATGACCACAAAATCCACATCATAACCCAGCGCCGCCAGCCCGTTGGCAAGCGTCACCGCGCGACGCTGGGCGCCTCCGCCCGATAGTTTGTACATAAAAAAGGCGACGTGCCGCCGTCGCTCGTCGCGGCGAGTTGGCGTGAAGCCATTGCCGGCAAACGAACCGGCAATCGGTCTGGACACGAGGCGCAGTGCTTCCACGAATCCCAAGAGGAAGAAAGCCCTTACCAGCAGATCGGAAGCACTCTCGATCCACTCGAAGACCGGTGGTTCCCCGGATCCGCCATAATAGGTAGTTGCCAATATGCTGCGCACCACTTCCGCCAGTTGAATGGCGGTGCAGACCGCGAAGGACAGCCGCGCGGTGCCAAAGTCCTTTGATACGATTGGCGTCAGAGCCAGAATGAGGGCGGGCATAAGCCACAAGAACGAGATTGGAATATCGATCGGGCCAGCCTCCGCAATGTATTCGACCAGCGTCAACGCAAGAAACAGGCCTGCCATGCCGGTGAATGCCCGGCCAGCCGGTGAGCGCGGCTCGGCGCGGAAGCCGAGCAGGAGGCACGCGAACCCAAGCACAAGTCCCAGCATGAGGCCGAGAATATCGGCCGGTGATCCCAGCCTTTCGAGCGGTAGCTTCCACCAATACTGGATCGTCACGATGGTCATGATGGAAAAGAGAAGGAACCCCGCGATCCCGCTTGTAAAGCGGCCCGCCACATTTCTCGTCGCAAGATCCGTTGTTCTGGACATCGTTGCTAATCCTTCTACCGCGCCCACTCGTCGGTATCTGACAGCTTTTCCAGATTCTGATCGGCGCGGCGGGTGGCAGCCTCGAAACGCTCTTCCATTGTTTGCATATTCTTCTTGGGTTCCTGGTAATAGGCCGTGAGCTTGAGCAGAGACACGAAGGTCTTGTTGAGTACGCGGCCCCACAATTTCATCGGCCGGTCGAAGTCGAACAGAAGAATGACACGTTCATCATCCGTGTCATTCCACACTTCGTGCTCATAGGTGTCGTCAAACACGAAAATCTCACCCGGGCGCCAGACTTGGATCTTGTCGTCGACGCGCATGCGGCATTTCTCGGCATCCTTCGGAATGATCAGACCGAGATGCGTGCGGAGAATGCCTTTCGATACGCCGCTATGGGCCGGAATGTGATAGCCGGGACTTAGGATCGAAAACAAGGCGGTCTGGAGATTGGGAATGCTCTCGAGAATCTTGGCTGTGAG
>VAZZ01000318.1:5480-15136 GCA_005884715.1 Alphaproteobacteria bacterium
GAATCCATAGAGAATGAAAGTCCGCCAGTTAGTACCTGTGGCGATGTGCTTCTGGTCGCGCGACACGTCCTGGAACAGGGGCACGGCTTCGCGATGCTTCAGGATTTCGCCGACTTCGGAGCGAATGCTTTCCCAGTTTTCAACAAACGGCTTGAGGAAGCGAAAATCCCTGTCGTCATGGATCGGCATGTCGCCCACCAGCGACTGGCGGCCAAAGAAATTGGCCAATCCGCGTATGACGATCTTGCCGAATTTCTTTATTTTCTGACGTCGTTTTTTCTTGAGCCTTTGGCCCAACGACATTGTATCGGCCATCTCCGTCCCTTTGAACTAATGGAATGCATCCTCATGGATGCCCCGCCTATAGCATTTCTACCCGGAATATCTCCTAGGACGGAGCGCTCATATTTTACAAAAATGTATACTGCTGGCCTCGATTTTGGGCGACTTACCTGATCCAACTCCATCCGAAGACAATATGCGATTGGCCAAAGCTCCAGACGATCAGCCCATCTCACCCAGCTGCCATTCATTCACGAGACATCTGCAAGACTTCCTGGGCGGGCACCAAAATCGCCCGCAATATCCCTGATCACACTGCTTGCCGCATAGACGAAGCAATACCTCAACGAACCAGGAGTGCTCTGCCGTGACCGCGTCTGACCTGTCTTCACCGGAGGGGTCTGCGAGTCATCCCCGCTATCAACCGTATGTCGACGGGCTTAGAGCCGTCGCGGTGGTTCCCGTCATACTATATCACGCGGGCTTCACGACATTCAGCGGTGGATTTATCGGCGTCGACGTCTTCTTCGTGATTTCAGGCTATCTGATCACAACGCTCATTATGAACGCTCTCGATGCGGGTGCGTTTAGCCTTCTCAATTTTTACGAACGCCGTATTCGTCGCATATTCCCTGCGCTGCTTGCCGTCGTTTGCGCCTGCGCGATCGCGGCATGGTTCCTGTTTATGCCGGTAGAGTTTGCCTATTTCGGCCGCAGCATGATTGCCGCCGGCTTGTTTGCATCAAACATCCTGTTCTGGAATGAAAGTGGCTACTTTGATACGATCGCCCAGCTGAAGCCACTGTTGCATACATGGTCACTCGCCGTCGAGGAACAGTTCTATATTTTCTTTCCTTTGCTCTTGATGCTGCTTCATAAGATTGGACGCTTCCGGCTCGCGATCGCGCTTGCAGTTCTCTCGCTCCTGTCCTTTGGGCTCAATGTGTGGGCCTCGGAGCACAAACCAGAATTTGCTTTTTATCTATCCCCACCACGCTTCTGGGAACTGTTCTTGGGTGCTCTGCTCGCGCTTGGCATGGTGCCAAAACTGGAATCCAGTATCGCTAACCAAATTCTGGCATTTATCGGTCTCGGACTAATCATCTTCGCCGTATTCGCTTTTTCCGATGCAACGACATTTCCCGGCATAGCAGCATTGGCGCCATGTTTGGGCGCCGCATTGATAATTTACAGTGGTTCTCAGAATGGCATGGTCGTAAGCGCCTTGAGCGCACGGCCTGTCGTCTTCCTGGGGCTTATCTCTTATTCACTTTATCTTTGGCACTGGCCAATTATTGTCTTTATCCGCTATTTTGTCGGCGGAAACCTCTCTGCAGCACAGGTCTGTCTTATCCTGTCGCTTTCCCTGGTGATTTCAATCCTTTCATGGCGGTGGATCGAGCAGCCATTCAGGCGCAAAGAATATCCAATTTCTCGGACGATTCTGATGAAGTCTGCTGCGGCGGCCATCGCGGCTGCAGTTATATTTGGGTTCTTTGTAAATGTTAATGATGGCCTGGCAAGCCGTCTTCCCGCCAAGGCGGCGGAAATTTATTCGACAAAGACTCCTCCGATCCCTGACTACGAGGGACATTGCTTCGTCTATGAAGCAAAGAACATGTCCACAGGCGATAGTGGGCGGGTCGATCTCTGTCCTTTGCCCTTAGGCGCTCACGGAGATCAGCCGGCGCAGTTTATCGTCTGGGGCGATTCCCACGCAGGTGCCATGGCTCCCGCGATAGGCAAGGCGGCACTCGCGGCAGGACAGTTTGGGTTCCTCAAGAGCGAAGGCACCTGCCCGCCATTGCTCGATTTCGACTCGGGCGTGACAAAACGCGAAAAAGTGGCGCGCTGCAAGCTCACGAACCAAGCCACAATGGATTTCATTCTCACCCGCCGCATTCCTCTGGTGTTCATGGTGGCGCGCTGGCCAAGATATGTTCACAGGGCAGAATATGGCAACGAAGGGGTGTTCTTCGATCCTTCCAAGCCCATTCCGCTCGATGATTATTCTGTCGAGTTGAGTACGGCCTTGAACGCTACTCTTGCCACATTGACACGCAATGGAATCAAGACCGTCCTAGTCATGGATGTGCCGGAAATTGGCTATGATGTTCCACAGGCGCTCGCGAAAGCAGTTTTGACGCATTCCAGCATTGACATAGCTCCCTCCCCTGAAGCGGTACGCCGGCGTCAAGCTCTGGCAATGAAAGTCCTCGCGGCTTCAGCGTCCAAATATCAGGCGACAATAGTCGACCCCACGCCGGAATTTTGCGATGAAAAGCGTTGTGTCGTAGAGAAGAACGGAATCATTCTCTATAGCGACGCGGATCATCTCTCGCAAAGCGGAGCGAAAAGTATCAGCCATATCTTTGATGCTGTCTTCGCTAACAACATTCCAGGCTAGATAATCTCAGGCCAGACAGGGGTAAGCATTGCGTCTCCAGTAGGCCGCTCTTGTGAGAGTATTTCAGTACATCTAGCGAGGCTAGCTCGAAACTGCGTTCGCAATCTTACAAAATCGTAAGGCGATGGACGCACCGTCAGCCAGAACGAAAACTGCGTGTCATCGCTGGCTAGGTGCGTTAGCAGGCGGCTTTGATGCGATGCCCATAGTAGTCCGTTTGCAGATGGCAGCCAATAATGAGCTGAAACGCACTAAAGAAATAGACTGGATATTGGACCAGTTGGACGAGGCCAGAAAGCCACACCAAAAGAAGAAACCCTCCCGGCGAAGCGCGCGGCGGGGGCGGGATATCTGTAAGACTTCCTGGAAGGGCACCAAAATCGCCCTGCAATATCCCTAATGTGTGATCCCATAGAAAATATCGAATGTGACAATTCTCTCATCAATCAGATCACGCACCGCGCTTGCAATCACGGGCCAAGCCGTGAGATATGGAAAATATCAGCATGGGAAGTTGCGTCTCCCAGCTGCGATAGCGCAAGCGGCGGGCCGGCAGGGCGAATTTCTCGGTTCTAAAATATAACCTACTGATATTGCTTAAGACTTCTGCTGTTGATTAGGGAACTTGCATTTTGAAAGCATTTGGAGAGCTTGACGGTGTCATGATCGTTTCGCAGTCATCATCGCGCTGGTCGCTCCCTACAAGTCCAAACAGCACGACTTTGAGCAAGCCCGCATGAATGCACACTTCCTCGCAAGACGAATAACGTATGAATGGATCAGCACTGCTATCGGGGTTCAGGCGATCCTGCTCTTCATTGCCTTTGCCGGACCACCTTATTTCACGGCCATAGGCGGCAACCAGTCTTCAGTGGCACTCTATGGTCTCCTCAACCTCGCGCTGGTCATCGGCCTTTCTTTTGCGGCATTCCTGAGCCCCCATTTCCGCTTGCCCGTGCGCTGGGCACTGGTGGTCGCCGCGATTGGATTCAGTCTCCTGTTCCTCAATGAATTGAGCGCAGAATCCTCAGCTGAGGACTGGCGGGCATTTTGCTACTGGATTGTTTCAGGTGTTGCCCTTGCGGTCATGCTGTGGCGCCAGCCTCTTCCCTCCTCGGTGAAAGCCGCACTCATCGTCGCAATCTTCTGCCAAGGTATGGCAGTGTTGGCCGACCTTCTGGACGATGGCAAGCTCAGCCAGGACGTGACCGGTCGCATGATGTGGCTCAGCTTGGTAAGCCTCCCTATCTCGATGTTTGCATATCAGGTGAGCTTTCAATATCTCGTTCAGGCAACGATGCTTTCAGCTCTGGCCGTAGGTCGCGCAGATAGCCTTGACATGACACCAAAATCACGCCGCAAGAAATTCGGGGACGCCTTTTCAGTCTGGAAAACCGTTCTGCCGAACCCCGTCAAATTCCGGTCGATGGTTGCATGGTACAATCTGCTCGCCCGGATCGACACGAAAAGCGAACTCCTATTCTTAAATCACGGATACGACCCGCCACTCGGCACTGAGAGGTTGTCTATACCCACCGACCTTGAGCGGTTCAGGTATCCAATTCAACTCTATGACTTGCTTGCGCGTCGGCTAGATTGGCGCGGCAAAGATGCTCTAGAAGTAAGTTCCGGCCTCGGCGGCGGCACGTTGTGGATTTCTCGAACCTATTCGCCGCGATCACTGACTGGTCTCGACATCGCAGCGCACGCGGTCAGGACCTGCAGGAACCGCTATGGTCATTTGGGCATAGCTTTCGAAGCCGGCGACGCGCAAGCGATGCCATTTGCCGATGCGTCTTTCGACATCATCATCAATGTTGAATCATCGCTGAATTATCCGGACATGGCAGCATTTCTGCATGAAGTGCAACGGGTGTTGAGGCCGGGCGGATACTTTCTTTTTGCCGATTACCGCAGCAGATCGAAGATCAAGCAGCTTCGAGCAATGCTAACCTCAATACCGTTCGAAATGCATATGCTGGAGGACATTACTCCGGGAATTCTGCTCGGACTTGAGCGGGAAGAAAGGCGCAAAAAGGAACTGATCGATCGCAAGGTACCGAACTTCCTCAAGAAGTCCGTCTCGCGGTTTGCTGGCCTCGGCATGGAAGAATCCGGCGAATACCATAAGTTCGCGTCACGAAAAAAGGAATATATCGCGGCTGTTCTTCACAAGAGGCCGGTATAGCCCGCAATATCTCATTTATGGATATACGGCTGGTCATTCTGCGGACGGGGAGAGATCACAAACGGAAAAAGCCCGAGCGATGACCCGGGCCTTTTCATTTCTGGATCGGCCTTTGTTATTTGCTTGCCGGAGGTTGCCGCCTTTCACTCATGAAGCGGTCGAACTCCTCCTGGTCCTTCGCCTTTTTCAGGCGATCGAGGAATTCACCAAAGGCGCGCTGCTCTTCGGCAAGCTTGCGGCGCTCTGCCTCGAGCCGCTCGACTTCGCGGGCTTTGTAGGCGTCGAAGGCACTGTTGCCGCTGTTGCGGGCGAAGTCATCGCAGAAAGTCCAGCGCTTCAGATCCCGGCCTTTGAAGCGGCTCCACGGAGCGGGGCTCTCGGCCGATCCCCGCCACAACTCGCCCTTCTTCAGCTTGAGAAATAGTGCAATGAGGCCCAGCGGCCAGAAGATGGCAAAGGCGGCGACGATCAGTGCGATTTCCCAGAACGACCATGATACCCTGCCCCAGTTGCAGCCGCGCCTGTGGCTGTGATCACGGTTTTCGTAACCAGGTTCGAACGTGCCCGATGTTGATTGCGACATGAGACCTCCTCGCATGATGTTAAGAACATTCACATAAGGTGGCCTGGCGCCTTTACAAGGGCGGAGATTGTGAAATTATATTTCCGCTTTGGCGGGAACGGCAATGCCGCTGTCCCGTAGCATCGCATCGACGGCATCGCCCGCAAGCCGCCCTGCCTCCAGGGGTGACACCGAGCCTGAGGCGATGAGCCCGGTCATGCCATGGGTGAAAGCCCAGATCTTGATGGCAAGCGCGCGCACCTGGTGTTCTTGCGCCCCCAGGGCCCTGACCGCGCGCTCGAGCACCGCGAAGGCACGGTCACCGGCTTCGGTAACCGGCGCTCCGACCGCCGGAAGGCCGGATGAGAACATCGCCTGGTAGAAGCCCGGTTCATCGAGCGCGAAGGCATAATAGGCGGCACCCATGCGGTGCAGCGCCTCATAGGGTGAAGTCGTTCCCTCGGTGCTGGCAAGGAGCCGGTCGCGGAACAGGTTGAACCCTTCCTCGGCGGTCGCTTCGATCAGGGCATTGCGGTCACGGAAATGGCGATAGGGCGCGCTGGGGCTGACGCCCGCGGTGCGCGAGGCTTCATTGAGCGTGAAGCCCTGCGGCCCATGCTCGGCGATGAGTTTGCGCGCCGCTGCAATCAGCGCCTCTTTGAGGTTTCCGTGATGATAGCCGTGTCGGGCAAATTGGGCGTGCGGCGGCCTACAGCGCATAAACGCAGGCTACGCGCAACGCCGGCGGCGATCAATCGTCACGATAGACCCGCTCGCGCCGCTCATGCCGCTCTTGCGCCTCGATGGACAAAGTGGCGATCGGCCGGGCGTCGAGCCGGCGCAGGCTGATCGGTTCCCCGGTCTCCTCGCAATAGCCGTAAGTGCCGTCATCGATGCGTTTGAGTGCCGCGTCGATTTTGGAGATGAGCTTGCGCTGGCGGTCACGGGTGCGAAGTTCCAGCGAGCGATCGGTTTCCGTCGAGGCACGATCGGCGAGGTCGGGCAGGATATTGTTGTCGTCCTGCAGATGAGCCAGCGTCTCGCGGCTTTCCTTCAGTATATCATCTTTCCAGTTCAGGAGCTTGATCCGGAAATAGTCACGCTGCCGTTCATTCATGAACGGTTCGTCTTCTCTTGGTCTGTAGTCTTCTTCTACTTCCACCGTCATATACCGACCTCACAAGAACACGACCTTCGGTGCGGCGGGCTTATAGCGATCTGCACCTGCTTCGACAATAGCCAATGAGCACGCGCTCACGGACAGGTTCCTGTCTGGCCATCATCCTGATTTGGAACGACTTTTCTCGTTTCGGGCCATTTGCCCGAACACTGTGACAATGGTGCAAAGACCATGCCTTTGCAGTTGCAGGCAGGCGGAGCTAATACGGTTCTTGATGAAAACAAGAGGTTGCCATGCATTTTGAGGGCACCAAGGACTATGTCGCGACGGGTGATCTCACCATGGCGGTGAACGCCGCAGTCATTCTCGAACGTCCGCTTCTCGTCAAGGGCGAACCCGGTACCGGAAAGACGGTGCTCGCCCATGAAGTCGCTAGCGCTCTCGCCACCCCGCTGATCGAATGGCGTATCAAATCGAACACCAAGGCACAGCAAGGCCTCTATGAATATGACGCGGTGAGCCGGTTGCGCGATTCGCAGCTCGGCGATGCCCGCGTCCACGACATCCGCAACTATATCAGGCGCGGCAAGCTGTGGGATGCCTTCACCCATGACAGTCGCCCGGTCCTTCTCATTGATGAAATCGACAAGGCCGATATCGAATTCCCCAACGACCTGTTGCAGGAACTCGATCGCATGGAGTTCTTCGGAGGCGCTGCTTTTTCCACTATATCAAATTTCCCGAACGCGAGACGATGCAGGCGATAATCGATGTGCACTTCCCCGGTCTCAAGGGTAGGCTCGTGCATGAGGCGCTCAACATCTTCTATGACATTCGCGAGGTGCAGGGCCTCAAGAAGAAGCCGTCCACCTCCGAGCTTCTCGACTGGATCAAGCTTCTCCTGAATGAGGACGTAACGCCGGAGACCTTGCGCGAGCGCGATCCACGCAAGCTGATCCCGCCGCTCCATGGCGCGCTTCTGAAGAACGAGCAGGATGTATCGCTGTTCGAGAAGCTCGCTTTCATGGCAAGGCGCGAGGGAAGATAGACTCGTGCCGAGAACGACGGCTGCCGGGAGACGCTAAGGATCAATCGCGCGCAACTGCCGCGAGCCATTGCCGGAAGGCGGCAACGCGCGGTTTGTTCCAGTTTGCCGACGAACCATAGACATAGTAGTTCTCGGCATCGCGACGTAGTGCCAGGTGGGGCAATGGACAGATCAGCTTGCCGGAGCTGAGCTCCTGACTGAGCAGCGTGAGATCGCCCATGGCGATGCCCTGGCCGAGCACCGCCGCCTGGATCGCCATGTCGAGCACCGGAAAGGTTTCACCGCTCATCGGATCGACCTCATCAGCGGCATATTCAGCGATCCAGATTTTCCAGTCGCTGCGATTGGGCGTGGTATGCAGAAGATTGAATTGCGCGAGATCGGCGGGTGTCGCAATCGTCCGGTTCTTGAGCAGGCGTGGTGAGCAGACCGGCGTCATGGTGGCGGGCACCACGAGCGTGGCCTGCCATCCCTCCGGACAGTCCGGCCCGCAGCCAAAGGCCAGATCGTAGCCACCGCCGATCACATCAGGCCATTCATGGATGCCGGTCGTGATATTGACCGGGATCGCTGGATGGCTTTGCCGGAATTCGTCGAGGCGCGGAATGAGCCAACGGATCGAGAAACTCGGCTGGCTTATGAGCTTGAGTTTCGGTGCCTCGGCCGCGACATCGGCAAAGCCAGCGGCGATCGACTTGAAGCCTTTGCTGAGCACCGGCAGCAGCTTGCGCCCATGCTCGGTCAATTCCACCTTGCGCGGGCGGCGAATGAACAGCGGCAGTCCAAGCTCTTCCTCGAGCAGTTTGACATGGCGGCTGACGGCGCCTTCGGTAACATGGAGCTCGGCCGCGGCGCGGGCAAAGCTCTGATGGCGGGCGGCCGCCTCGAAGGCGCGCAATGCATTGAGCGATGGCAGGCGCATTGTAGATAAGCCTTAGTTTTCCTGGCCCTTACCCCCAGATAGCTTGCTTTGAATTGGAGATAAAGAGGCAGTATCTCGGTCATGTGAAATCACGCCGAAAAGAGGAGGGCAAAATGCACAGCACTATCGGAGCATGGATCGCCCGTCACCGTTTTCGTCGCGATCTAAGCCGGCAATTGGAGCTCGGCAATTATCTCGTCAACGATATCGGGCTCACTATCGAACAGGCCCTGAGCGAGATCAAGAAACCATTCTGGCGGGCGTGACGATCTTGATCGGCCAGATTTGCCTATTGCACAAGTGGCGCGAGGAGGATCTGGCTTTCCGCAAGCATCACTCGGGACCAGTCCTGCCAAGTGCAGAGGCTTGGCATGGCTTGGCTCTATCTTTTCATTGTCGCGGACATCGTCGGATTGAAATTCGCAGGCTAGAGTACCCGCGAAAGGAAAAAGGCGATGAGAGCCGCATGGTATGAGAGCAATGGCTCGGCCCGCGACGTATTGAGGGTCGGTGATATGCCTAAGCCCGAACCCGCCTCCGGCGAGGTTCTGGTCAGAGTGCATGTTTCGGGCGTCAATCCCTCCGACGTGAAGAGCCGCGCTGGCCGTCCGCTCGCCGGCCCCAAAGTGGTGCCCCACAGCGACGGTGCTGGAGTGATCGAAGCGGTTGGCAAGGACGTGCCGGCCGCGCGCATCGGCGAACGCGTTTGGTTGTGGAACGGGCAATGGAAGCGAGCATTGGGTACCGCCGCCGAATTCATAGCCCTTCCGGCGGAGCAGGCCGTGCGGTTGCCGGACGCAGTGGACTTCGCGGCCGGCGCTTGCCTCGGTATTCCGGCTCTGACGGCGATGCACGCGGTCAGTCTTCACGATCCGCTCGAAGGCAAGACACTGCTGGTCACCGGCGCCGCTTCGGCCGTCGGTCACTATGCGACCCAGATCGCCACGGCACGAGGCGCACGTATCATCGGCACCGCTTCGGCTGAAAGATCAGGCCATGCACTGGATGCCGGCGCCGTCGCGGCAATAGACTATAAGACTGAGGATGTCGTACGGCGTGTGCATGACCTCACAAGTGGCAAGGGCGCGGATGGCATTATCGATATGGATTTTTCCTCCACCGCGGCC
>VAZZ01000320.1 GCA_005884715.1 Alphaproteobacteria bacterium
TGTGGCAGGAAGCCTCAAGCGCCTGCGCATGATCGCCCAGCCAAGCGTAGAAGAGCGCAAATGCTTCCTCACGCCGGCACTCGCGCAAGGACGCAAGATCTTCGGTCTTGCCGCGCATCTCTATGCCTTGCGCGGAAAGAAGCCTTCGGCGCTCGGCAATTTCGCGACTCTGCGGGATTTCAGCGAAACGGCGCGCGAGACGGGAGCCGCATTCGCCGGCATCAATCCGCTGCATCATTTATTCCCGACAGATCGTGGACGCGCCAGTCCCTATCAGCCATCGGACCGGCGCTTCATCGATCCGATCTATATCGATGTCGATGCGCCGGAGGCGATTCGGTTCGGTTCGCTTCGGCATATCGATTATGAGGCGGCCTGGCCGGTGATCAAGCGCGCACTCGCTGCGGAATTCCACCGGTTCGAAGCGCAGCGCCCTGACGCTCCAAAGCTTCCAGGCATTCTGCGATGAGAAAGGTGAGGCGCTCGATCTTCATGCCGTCTTTGAAACGATCGCCGATCAGGCGGGCAGCGTCGACCGGCAGAAGTGGCCGCAAGGCTTGCGCGATGTTCACTCGCCAGATGTGGCCGCCTTCGCCGAAGCCCGGTCCAGCGAAGTCCTGTTCCGCAAATGGCTGCAGTGGACTGCCGAGCGCCAGCTTGGCGAGAGTGCCGGGCGTGGCAGTCCGCTCTATGGCGACCTGGCGCTCGGCACCGCCTTCGATGGCGGTGAGATCTGGGCCGATCCTTCAGCCTTCGCGAGCGATGTGTCGCTGGGGGCACCCCCCGATCCATTCTCGGCGCTCGGACAAGTGTGGCACCTGGCGCCGTTCCGCCCGCTTATGCTGATCGAACGCGGGCTCGCGCCCTACCGTGAGATCGTGCGAAGCAATATGCGCCACTCAGGCATGCTGCGCATCGATCATGTGCTGGGCCTGCAGCGGCAATTCTGGGTACCGCATGGGGCCGAAGGCAAGGACGGCGCCTATGTGAGCTTCCCGGTCGATGCGCTGATGGCGATGGTGGCTGAGGAAAGCCTCGCGGCGCGATGCATGGTGGTCGGCGAGGACCTCGGGACCGTTCCTGAGGGCCTGCGCGACAGGCTCGCCCGCGCCGATTTCCTTTCCTACAAGGTCTTGTGGTTTGAACGCGACAAGACAGTCTTCCGCCAGCCCGGCGCCTATCCCTATCTGTCGCTCTCCTGCCTCGGCTCGCATGATCTGCCGACTTTCGCAGGCTGGGCATCGGGCGCCCATCTCGAACTCGACCGCAAACTGAAGCGCAGCCCGGACGAGGCGAAGCAGCAGCACGACTATGAGATCGAACGGGCCGAACTCATGGCGGCGTTCATTGGCGCCGGCGTCGCCAGGGATGATCTGATGATTGCCGCGCATGAGTTCCTGGCCCGAACCGGATCGGCCATCGCGTTGGCGCAGGTCGATGATCTTTTCGGCGAGGCCGAGCAACTCAATGTGCCGGGCACGAACCGCGAATATCCGAACTGGCGGCGGCGCAACCGGCGGCCGGTCGGCGACCTGTTGAGTGATCCACAAGCCCAGGCGATCCTGGACCTCTTGCGCAAGGAACGGGGTGAATAGTGGCCTTCGTCCCCAAGATCTTCATCGCCTCCGCCGAGCTCGTCTATTCCGGCTGGGCCAGGCTGACGCGCTATACGCTCGATATCGAAAAACACGATGGCAGCATGATGCGCGCCATTCGCGAGGTCCATGACCATGGCCATGGCGTCGGCGTTCTACCCTATGATGCATCACGTGCAACCGTATTGCTGGTGAGACAGTTCCGGTTGCCGGTGCGTCTCGCCGGCGCCAATGGTATGATGATCGAGGCCTGTGCCGGGCTGCTCGATCAAGGCGAGGCGCCGGAAAGCTGCGCCTTGCGGGAGGCGGAAGAGGAACTCGGCTATCGCATCCACAATCTCAAAACCCTGGGGCGCGTCTGGGCGACGCCTGGTGCTGTGACCGAAAGCATCTATCTGTTCACGGCGGATTATTCGCCATCCGACCAGATCGGCAAGGGCGGCGGCAAAGACGGCGAGGACGAGGATATGGAAATCCTGGAGATGCCGCTCAGCGAGGCGATGCGGCTTGTTTCCACGGCGGAAATTGCAGATGCAAAGACCATCATTCTGCTGCAGCATCTGTGGATGGCGACACTGGGACAACAGCGATGAGCGATGGGATCAAGAGACCGATCCGATGGGGCATGGTCGGGGGCGGCATTGGCGGCTTCATCGGCGAAACGCATCGCATGGCGGCGCGGCTCGACGGCAAATTGAATCTCGTGGCGGGCGCCTTGTCATCGGATCCGGAACGGGCGCGCCAGTCGGCGGCGCAATGTTTCATCACGCCTGAGCGGACCTATGTCGATTATCGCGAGATGGCCAAGGCGGAAGCGGCGCGTCGCGACGGCATCGAGGCCGTCAGCATCGTCACTCCCAATTCCTCGCATCATGCGATCGCCGCAGCCTTTCTCGACCGCGGCATTGCCGTCATCTGCGACAAGCCGCTCGCCACCAGCGTCCAGGATGGCCATGACCTGGTGGGACGCGCCGCCAAGGCCGGGTGTCTTCTGGGCGTCACCTATAATGGGATCGGCGCGGTCCGGATCGTGCAAGTGGAATTTGCCCTCGGCTGGCTTTCCGTCCCGCTCGAACAGGAGGGCGTCAAGCAGGCGTGGCGCACCGATCCGGCAAGTGCCGGCCCGAGTGGCGTCGTCGCCGATATCGGGACGCATGCCTATCATCTGATGCGCTTCGTGACCGGCCTCGATGTGCAGGCGCTCGCCGCCGATCTCTCTACCCTGGTTCCCGGCCGCAAGCTCGAAGACAATGCCAATATCCTGCTGCGCTTCAAGCATGGCGCACGCGGCGCATTGTGGGCGAGCATGGTGGCGGCGGGCGAGAGTGTCGGCTTCCGGCTCAGGGTCTATGGCGAGACCGGGCACATCGCCTGGGATGAAGCCTTTCCCGACCAGCTTCATCTGCGCCTCCTCGATGGCAGCGACCAGACATTGCATCGCGGCGGCAAGCTCTCATCTTTTGCCAAGCACGCGACGCGCATCGTGTCGGGCCTGCCGGAAGGTTTTATCGAGGCCTTCGCCAATCTCTATGGCGATTATGCCGAGCAGATCACAGCGAGGCGCGAGAAGCGGGCGCCCGATCCCCTGAGCCTCTTGGCGCCCGTCGGCTCCGATGGCGTCGATGCGCTGGCCTTCGTCGATGCAGTGCTGAAATCAGGCCTCGCCAATGGCAGCTGGGTGGCGATGGAATAGGGAAGGCGCTGAATGAAAGCAGAGAAGTTTGAGCTGTTGGTTTCATACTACCAGTTTGGAATCTTTGATGCTGCTGTGAAAAATCCATTCAACGATTGGTTTCCTGAGCATGTTGCTCAAGGATTCGCCTGGCGTCCCGACAGCGCATTTTTTCAGACGCCCTTTGGCGACGGGGCGCACGTCTTTGAAGTGTGGGTGGCCAATCATCGTCCGCCGCTTGACGGGAAGGCCGTTAGGGCGATCATCGTTCCATTCCCGAAGAGGACGACGGCAGCGTTGGAAGTCGGATCAGTTGGCGCCTCTCATGTCCTGCGAATGCCGGCTGATCGAGATTCCATATTTGTGGAGTTTGCTGTCTATGAGGATAGCGAGATACCATTGGTCCGAATCACATTTTACAATGAAGGTGAGACGGTCTTTCAAATAGTGAAGGCGGATTCCGCTGAGATGGCCAATGCCAAGCTAGTAGTGACGGCACAGCCAGGAAATTTCGGTGACAGTGCACTTA
>VAZZ01000321.1 GCA_005884715.1 Alphaproteobacteria bacterium
ATTGCGTTCCTGGGACCGACCGCGCTGCTGCCGCATGCCGCCGCGAAGAGCATCCGGCTGCTGGCGCAGTCGGGCGACGCGCGCTCACGCAGCATGCCGGATGTGCCGACTTTGCAGGAGGCGGGCTACAAGGGCCTGTCGCTGGAATCCTGGTACGGCACGTTCGCTCCGCTCGGAACGCCTCCCGCCGTCATCGCGCGGCTCAACGCCGAGACCGACAAGGCACTCAAGGACCCGGCGATGAAAGAGGCCTTGGCCAAGGGCGCGACCGAAGGTGTCGGCGGCGCCGCGGAGTCGCTTGCCAAGCTTGCGCGCGAGGATTCGGAAAAATACGCACGCATCGTCAAAGAGGTGAATATCAAGCTGGGTTAGCAGAGCGTGAGGCGCAGTCAAACTCTCCCCTCATCCTGAGCCACCAGCTTCGATGGGGAAGCTGCACACGGACCATGAACGCGGTATTCTGGCCGTGCGGGGTTTCGCTGGGAGCAGCGTGGCCGCTAATCCTCTGGTGCACTTTTGTTGCCCGGACCTGAGGTTGGTTCCGATCGCAGGCGATTGCACATTTTGGCGAGCATTGCGCTTCCCGTTGGAGAGGTTTGTCAATCTTGTACGCGATCGGGCTCGCAGCGGGACTCCGCACCTTGAATGGACATGGCTCGAGGACATGGAGGCTCGAATTGAGTAATTTGGCTATGTTGGATCCGCGTGCAGCTTTTGTCGATGTTGGCAGCGAGAAGATGCATGTCTCGATCGCGGGTGGGCCGCCGGCGGTGTTCGGCACGGTGACCTCGCAGTTGCATGCGCTGCGCCATTATTTGGTCGAACATCAGGTGCGCTCAGTCGCGATGGAAGCGACCGGGGTTTACTGGTTGCCGCTCTATGGAGTTCTGGAAGCTTCGGGCATGGAGGTGATCATGGTCGATGGTCGCCAGGCGCGCAATCTTCCGGGGCGCAAGACCGACATGAAGGACTGCCAGTGGGGCGCCACGCTGCACGCGCATGGGCTGCTGCGGGCGGGCTTTGTTCCACCGGCACATGTCCGCCGTCTGCAGGATTATCTGCGCCTTCGCGGCGACCATATCGTGGCGGCGGCCGGGCATGTCCAGCACATGCAAAAAGCGTTGGAGCGGATGAATATCAAGCTGCACGACGTCATCAGCTCTTTGACCGGGGCAAGCGGACTGGCCGTCATCCGTGCCATCCTCGCAGGCGAACGCGATCCGCAAGCTCTGTTAGGGCTGTGCCATCGTCAAATCCGCACCGTCAAAGCGGAGCGTGTCGTTGAATCGCTGCGCGGCGACTTTGCCGAAGAGCATTTGTTCGCCCTCGCTCAAGCGGTTCAAAGCTGGGACCATTATCAAGGCCTCATCGCCGCATGCGACCGCCAGATTGCGGATATCCTGCGCCAGATGCCGGACGCCAATACGCCCCCGCCAGCCGCTTCGACAAAGAAGGCCACACCACGCAGGCAGCCAGGCGTCAATGCGCCGGACATCGCGGATCTGCGGGATATGCTTGAGCAGATCTGCGGCGGCAAGGACCTGACGATACTGCCCGCCCATACCGAGTACAGTGTTTTACAGATCATTGGCGAGGTCGGCACGGATCTGACCAAGTGGCGGACCGAAAAGCACTTCACCTCGTGGGTGGGGCTTGCTCCCGGAAGCGCGCAAAGCGGCAAACGCAACCGTCGGGTCAAGCGTCGCCGCAACCGAGCCGGCCGGATTTTTTGTGTGATGGCCCGTTCCTTGGCGCGGAGCAAATACATCGCGTTCGGCGGCTTCTATCGACGCATGGCGGCGCGGCGCGGCGGATTGGTGGCCAACAAAGCCCTCGCGCGAAAGCTGGCCGCACTCTTCTGGCGTGCGATGGTCAAAGGCCTCGACTTCGTCGAGATGGGTGTAGCTCAATACGAGGCGAAGGTGCTGGAAACCAAACACAGCCTTCTCCACAAACTCGCCCGGCAGCTCGGCCAACAAGTTGTGCCTAAGCCAATCGCTGTGGCCTGAAATCCAAGCCAACGACCGCAGAGGCTATCGCCATGTTTTAATTGCACTTTCAAAAAGTGTTCATGGAGAGGAGCCATGCGCAGCATGGTGTCTCGAAGGATGAGGGCGGGCACTCTGCGTTTGCCGCCATCCTTCGAGGCTCGCCCAAG
>VAZZ01000046.1 GCA_005884715.1 Alphaproteobacteria bacterium
ATCCTTATCGGCAATAAGGCCCGGCCGTTCCTTGCGCTTTTTCGTCCTGGCGGTTTCGGCGAACTGGGCCAGGGCTTCAGGCCGCTGTTTCTTAGGCATGGCGGTCACCTCCTAAACCCACCAATTGCCGGCAAGGTGAAAAAGTTCCGTCAGGCCTCGCTTTGGCGCATCGTGCGAAGGGTTATGGAGACACGCCGCGCCGCAACGGGTGAGATACTGTGTTCCCAGATCTGGCGGGCCGCACCGGACATCATGTAGAGCGAACGGGGTAGCGCCTCGAGGGTGAAGCGCTGCCATTGCGAGCCGTTTTGGCGGCGAAAACGCAACCGGCATTGCGATGCCAGTGAGAGCCCGAAAACCTCATCAAAATGCGGCTTGTCGCGATGCCAGCCAATGCCCGCGCCCTGGTCATATTCGGTGCACAGCACCTGGCGGATCGGAGCGGATCGGGTAAAGGCCTCGATGCGGGCGATGAGCGGCAGGAGCCAGAGGGGGAGTGGCGCGGCAGCCTCCAGCCGGTGCTTGGTATAATCATAGCGCCACCCGAAGGAGGCGACATAGCGCTTTCCTTCAAAGGCGCCGAACTGGAAGGGCTGCAGCGGCAGGCGCTGGACTTGCCCGATAAGTTCCTGCTCCTCGGCGGGCGATACAAAATCCGGCTCGTATCGAAGGCCGGGCGGTCCGCCAAGAGTAGGCGGGAAGAGACTCGGTGTCCTGTCCATAAAGATCAATTCCATGATTTCTGCCGCTCCAGCCAAAAAACCAAAACCAGCGAGCCAGAGTTCCGCAAGACTTGCTTGCACCATGCTGCCTCACTATCTGTGGGCAGATGGCAAACTTTGTCAGATTCGGGGCGACATGATCGCGCGCAGCGGCAGGGCGGATCTTCCCTTGCATAGCGGACGCGTACCGCCATGGCTCGCAGAGCGAATGGCAGCTTTGGGCGCAATCATCTGCCAGGCTATCGTGCATCATTATGGCCGTGATGAGTTCCTGAGACGGCTGTCGCATCCCTTCTGGTTCCAGTCGTTCGGCGCCGTCATGGGTATGGACTGGCACTCCTCCGGCATAACGACCAGCGTCATCGGCGCGCTGAAGCGCGGCTTGGCGCCCATTGGAAACGAGCTTGGCATCCATGTCTGTGGCGGGCGGGGCAAGCATTCACGGCGAACCCCTGAAGAACTCACCGCCCTTGGGGATCGCATCGGCATAGACGGCGCCGGTCTCACGCGCGCCAGCCGGCTCGTCGCCAAGGTCGACAGCGCTGCCGTTCAAGACGGCTTCGATCTCTATCTACACGGGTTTTTCGTGACCGATGACGGCACCTGGACCGTGGTGCAGCAGGGTATGAATGGCGACAAACGTCAAGCGCGCCGCTATCACTGGCATTCAGCCGACCTCGCCAGCTTCGTCGATGAACCGCATTGCGCCATCGACGGACCGGAGCAGGGCGAGATCATCAATCTCACCGATCGCCGGGCGGAAAGATCCCGTCGGGCGCAAATAAACCTCATCGCCGATCTAGGCCCCGATCGTATCGTCGAGGAATGGAGCAGCCTCGCTTGCGCGCCTCACGATGAAAAGCAGATGTCGCTGCCGCATCTCGTGATGCCCGCCCACCATGATGTACGCGCGAGTGACGTTTTCACCCGAAGGCTTCACGGCACTTTGGCTGCCGCCGCTGAAAGAGGGCCGCTTGATTTCCCCGATCTCCTGCTCACGCCTGGGGTTGGTTCACGGACTGTGCAATCGCTGGCCATGGTGGCCGAAATCGTGCATGGCGCACCATGCCGCTTTGCCGATCCGGCCCGCTTCTCGCTCGCCCATGGCGGCAAGGATCGGCATCCTTATCCGGTGCCGGTCAAGGTCTATGACGAAACATTGAGAGTGATGAAGGACGCGGTTCTAAAGGCGAGGCTTGGCCATACTGAAGAATTGCAGGCCTTGCAAAGGCTGGATGCCCAGGCTCGCGATTTGGAAATGACTGCGAAAGGCCCTTCCTTCGAAGCTTTCCTCGCCACGGAGCGCGCAAGATCGCCGAGCCTTGACGGCCGATCGGTTTTCGGCTGGGAGCGCAATATCGCGCCAAATAGCAAATACCGTTCGCAATAGCGCGTCAGCCGCTGGGTGGAACTTCAGGCCTCCGTTGCGGGTTGCTTGACATGCCGGTAAGCAGATCAGGCACGCTCACGCAAGAAGACTGCCAAGAAGCCGATGCAGGCCGGCCATGATAAATATCCAAACGAGTTTCCGGCCCAGCATATCAGGAAACCCGGTCTCGAAGCCGAACTCAAGCAGCCGCCGCTCTTTGCCGCGAAAGCCTATCGAGGATCGGAGAAGCTGAAGGACATGGTTGCCATCGTCACCGGGGGCGATTCAGGCATAGGCCGGGCTATCGCCGTCCTCTATGCGCGCGAGGGAGCAGATGTCGCCATCGTCTATCTCAGCGAACATGAAGATGCGAATGCGACGAAAGCAGCTGTCGAGGCGGAAGGCCGCAGGTGTTTGATAATCTCAGGCGATGTACGCAGTGCGTCCTTCTGCGAGAGAGCGGTGAAGCAGACTCTGCGAGAATTCGGCAGGATCGATATCCTCGTCAATAATGCGGCGTTCCAGGAGCATGAGCACCGGATCGAGGATTTGACCGATGAGCATTTCGACCTGACCCTCAAGACCAATCTCTACGGATATTTCTATAGGGCGCGCGCCGTCGTGCCCCATATGAAAACCGGCTCCTCGATCGTGATGACGGGATCGGTCACCGGCATCATGGGCAGCAAGGATCTGCTCGATTATTCGATGACCAAGGGTGGGATCCACGCCTTTACCCGATCGCTGGCCGGTCATCTGATCGATCGTGGCATCCGCGTGAATGCGGTGGCGCCGGGTCCGGTATGGACGCCGCTCAATCCGGCCGACAAGGCGGCCCAGGATGTTAAGGACTTTGGCGCCGATACGCCGATGAAGCGCGCCGCCCAACCCGAGGAGATCGCGCCCGCTTTCATATTCCTCGCAGCACCTTGTTGCTCGAGTTACATTACCGGAGAAGTGCTGCCGATCATTGGCGGATATTGAATGGAGGCCCATGCCGCATAGCGCGCCCGCCGCTAGGAAAAAAGGTCTCGCACTGACAAGGCGCAATGCTTGGCAGAAGCAAATGCTCCAGTTTCTTCAAGCAATTGTTGCCTTGACCAGTGCGGCAGACAGATTCGATAGTTCGCGATTCTATAAGGAAAAATAAGATCAGTCATATGCCCGCGAGGCGGAAAATTGAATGACAGTCAATTAGCGACGATGATCGCGAGCGGCGTAGATTCGGCCGACCAACATTTCCGGGAAATCCTGGAATTGCTTCCAGCTGCCATCTACACAACGGATGCCGAGGGCCTGATCACCTATTACAACAAGGCGGCTGCGGATTTATGGGGGTGCGAGCCGGAACTCGGAACGAGCCGCTTTTGCGGCTCCTGGAAGCTCTATTGGCCGGATGGCCAGGCACTGCCGCATAATGAATGCCCCATGGCAATGACGCTTCAGGATGAAAAGCCGCATCACGGGATGGAGGCTGTTGCCGAGCGCCCGGATGGCATCCGCGTCCCCTTCATCGCCTATCCAACGCCGATGTTCGATCTCGCCGGAAACATGATTGGCGCGGTCAACATGCTGGTCGATATCACCGACCGCAAGAAGTATGAGATGACGCAACAGAGGCTGGTGGCGATCGTCGATGGTTCCGATGATGCGATCATCAGCAAGGATCTGAACGGTATCATCACCAGCTGGAACAAGGGTGCGGAGCGTTTGTTCGGCTACACCGCCGATGAAGCGATCGGACAATCCGTGACGATCCTCATGCCGCCGGAGCAGGTGAATGAGGAGCCTGACATTCTTGAGCGTATTCGACGCGGCGAGCGCATTGATCACTATGAAACGGTGCGCCGGCGCAAGGACGGCAGCATCCTCGATATTTCCCTGACGGTGTCGCCGCTGCGAGCGGCCGATGGCCGCATCGTCGGAGCATCGAAAATCGCCCGCGACATCACCGAGCGCAAGAGACAGCAGGAACAGCAGGCACTGCTGGTGCGCGAAATGCGCCACCGGATAAAAAATACGATAGGCACCGTGAGTTCGATCGCGTCCCAGACGCTCACCGATATCAGTCCGGAAGAACGTAGTGTCTTTGCGGCTCGTCTCGATGATCTGCTGACCATGGATAATTGGCGGCAGGCAAAGCTGAGTGGTCTTGTACAACGTGCGCTACAGCCATTCAGCGTCACTTTTGGCGACCGGATTGTCGTCGACTGCGGCAATTTCCCATTGCGCCCAGAACGGGCGCAAACGCTCGCACTCGTCTTGCATGAGCTTGCAACAAATGCCGTAAAGTATGGGGCATTGTCGAACGAGACAGGTGTTGTCTCGATCACCTGGACGCCGATAGAAGGCGATCGGCTAGCTGGCATGCTAAAATGGGTGGAAACTGGCGGACCACAAGTGAGCGAACCCGAACGAAAAGGCTTTGGCAGCCGCCTCATCCAGCGCGCCCTGGGGTCCAATTCCAAGGTCATCCTGGATTATCGGCCCAGCGGTCTCATGTTCTCTGTGGAACTCGTTCAAGAGACCATTTGACCAAGACCTGCTTTGCTTGCACGCGGCTATCCACCGAAAATTAGCCAAGCCATGAGCAGGCCGAAGATCGCCCCAACGATGCTCAGGCTCAAAACGAATCTCATCGGGGTCACCTTGACGGCCTGGCGGGCTTCAGTAGGAGAAAGCTTAGTCTTCATGGCTTGAAAACACGGAACTTCCGCGGGAGTTCCCAAGTGAGCTGTTCTGTTACCAATCACACCCCTTATGCATGCCGTCGCGCATTTCGCGCTCGTGCTCGTCGATGGCGCGCCGCCGCATCAGAAGGCCGGTGGAGTAGCCGCCAATGAGAAAGCTTAGTACGACCACGGAACGGGAAAGTTCCGCCAAGGCAAACTCGAAAGACCGGATCAGCTTTGATCGACGCTATCGATCCGGCCCTCGGCTATGAGTTGGTGTTCCGCCCGCGATAGATATTTACCCTGACATTTGATGGTGACAGTGTCAGCTTTGTCGTCCGGATTCGGCCATACGCCGCCAGGATGCTCGTTCTCGAACATTTCCTTGGCGAGCTTGAGGATGAGGCTGGATCGCGTATCCATATGCCACCAATGCCTGCAACGCAGGCGGGTTCCATTCGACTGTGGAACCAATCGATCCGGCGCGCATTATCACCAAATCCTGCATATCCCCCACTGGCTTGGGCCGCCATACATCATTTCATGAGTGCGCATGCGAATTGAAGTTGCTTGTCCGGCATCGGCCGAGCCCTGGGCACTAAAGCGTCTGTGCGGTGTTGGGCTGTCGCGTAAATCGCATTGCGTCGGCCCTATCGCCGCGGAAGCGGGTTATTTCGACTGGGCAGCAAAGGAGTGAAGCAATGGGTTTTGATCAGTATCATGAACCGGCGGGGGAGCTTTCGCAAAAGGTCCGAACATTTGCACGAATGATGGCCTCGCTTATCGAGGAGGCAGAAGCGATAAACTGGTATGAGCAGCGAATCTCGATCGAAAAGGATTCGACCGCACGCGCGATCATGAAGAATGCACAAAAGGAGGAATTCAAGCACTTTGGAATGAACCTCGAATTCCTCCTGCGGCAAAAGAAGGAGTGGCGCATCGAGCTCGAGGAAATTCTGTTCAGTAAGGGCAGCATCGTCAGGCGTGGCGAGGCGGGGGAAAAGAAAGTCGATTGAAATCCGGGAAGATCAAATGGCGCCGCCGCCCATCAGCGGCATCCCAAAAGGCGCCACCTTCAACATCAATGGCGCAAGCCATATGCGCCGAAGAGGCTCTAATCCAGCTTGCCGCGATTCCAGCCGCGGCCGGCGTCACCATAGGGCTCATAGCCGGTCCTGGTCACGGCGACCGTGTCCTCGAGCTTCACATAACCGCGCTTGGGATGCGGCAGCGTCGTCTCGATCGAGATGACCATGCCTTCTTCGAGCGGCAGATCCTCATCATAGGCCGGATAAGGCACCGGCCCTGAGCCGGTGAGGCGCGGCGCCTCATGCGGAATCATGCCCATGCCATGGGCGCAGAAATGCATGATGCTCCGCGGCTTGCGCGCCGCTTGCTGCACCATGTCGACCTCGGCCAGAAGGTCCTTCAGTTCCTGGTCCGGCTCGCCCAGAAACGCCATGCGGCAGAGATCGCCGATGTAGCCTTTGTAATTGCCGCCCGAATCGAGCGATAGGACTTCGCCCTTTTTCCAGGTGTCGGGCGAGGGCGACCTGTTGTGGCTCGAACCCACGGTGATCAGGCAATATTCGAAAGTGAGGCCGCGCTTGATCTCTTCGAGCCTCAGCGCCTCGTTCAGTTCGCGCTTGGTAGTGCCGGGTCCATGCGAGCCCATCACGGCAAGCATCGAATCGATCACCCCTTCCGAGGCTTTCCTGACAAGTGCCAGCTCCTCCGGAGTTTTGGCGGCGCGCAGCCTTTCGAGCGGCAGCAGCGCATCGACGATCTCGCAATTGGGCATGGCTTCACGCAAGGCGGCATGGGCATCGGCCGGCAGGAAGCCCATCTCGACGCCGATCGAGCGGATGGGGCCGAGCTTCTTCAGATGCTGGGCGGAAAGTGCGATGACATCGCGCGTGCCCCAGGATTTGGTCTCGACGGTAGCCGGCCAGAATTTGTCGAGCTGGCGCTCATAGGTCTCGAGCCCATTGCCGAAATAAGCGGCCTGGTCGGGCCGGCCCTTCCTGTAGATCAGCACCGGCAGATAGCGGCTGACCCCGATCGCGTCCATGAAATCGAAGAAGAAGAAGCGATAGCCGCCGAGCAGATACTGGATATTGTGCTTGGAGGTGACGAGGAGGACGTCGATCCCGGCCTTGTCCATCAGCCGGTCGAGTTTCGCCTGATCGAAGGGGACCGGCTTTTCCATCGGTTTTTCCTGCGGACGCGCCATCGTCATTGTCCCATCTCCCTGACTGGCCGATCTTTTGATTGTGTTACAATAGCCAAATCGCCCACGGAAAGGAAACAGCGAATGCAGAGAATGGGTCTCGTCATCGGCCTCAAGCCCGAGGTCATCGCGGAATATAAGAGGATCCATGCGCAAGTCTGGCCGGAGATCCTGGCCCTGATCAGCCGCTGCAATATCCGCAATTACACGATCTTCCTGCGTGAGCCGGAAAACCTGCTCTTTGCGTCCTGGGAATATCACGGCAGCGATTTCTCAGCCGATATGGCCCTGATGCGCGCTGATCCCCGCATGCAGGATTGGTGGCGCATCACCGATCCCATGCAGACACCGCTCGCCTCGCGCAAGAAGAGTGAATGGTGGGCGCCGATGGAAGAGGTCTTCCATCACGATTGAGAAGGCCGGTCCGACGCGGCGGGCCGGCCTGTTCGCATTACGGCATCAGACTATATTTGAAATCATAGGCGCTGCCCTTGGCGTCACGGGCATGGAGCGCCATCTCGCCGCGGACACCTGCATATTTGCCAGTGCCGCCGGTGACCGCGACGACCGAATCGCCCGCATCGAGGAAGGGACCTTCGACGGTGATCTGGCCATCGGCAAGCGTCAGCGTCCAGAAGCATTCCCATGATTTGCCGGCAACGATGCGAATGCACCAGCCGGTGTCGCCGCCGACCTTCTTGGCATCCTTTTCATCGAAGACCTCATTGGCGAAAGTCAGGAGATCGCCCGCGCTGTCGCCCTTGGCGCCCGTGTCGGTGACGGCATCGCTCGTCGCATGTTCGATGAGATTGAGGCTCGTCTTCTTCGCATCGGCGGCGCCGGCGGATAGGCTGAGCCCGCCAACAGACAGAACAATGAGTGAAGCAGTCGATATCGCGAAAGGCACTGTGAGGAAACCACGTCGCATTTCATTCTCCCTTGCCGAATGGCTCTTGTCTTGCCCCGCAGCTTGAAACATTAGCATTGCGAGCGGAGAAAATGAACCAAGCCGCAATTTCAATCAAGTGGCGCGCCAGTGATGCGCCTATAGGAGCTCTCTGGTGCTTTGTGAGAATTGCCATTAATCCGGCGGCCTGCGCATCCCCGAACATCTCTATGCGAAGTTCGCGCATCAGGGCCATGTCTCGACCGTTAGGGGAACGATGAACGCCATCTGGAACAGCTGGCTGCCGCAATCGGGCTATGTAGCGGCGGATGCGCCGGGGCTCGAGCGCTATGATGAGAGATTCAACCCGGATTTGACACTTCCCTTTTTGGGAAGGGTCACTCCCAAGGATCGGGTGCCGGTGTCCTCCATGGCCATACAGGGTTAATCGCAAGGGCCACGGGACTTGTTACCTTATCCATTCCGGGTATATCGTGTCCGAACACTTGGCAGAGCGTTCGGAACAGGTAAATGGGCACTTCAGGCACGCGCGGCAAGCCGGCCCTGGCGATCCTGTTCGCCGATATTCATAATTACAGCCGGCTCATGAAAAAGGACGAGGCGCAGACCCTGAAGAGGGTCGATCGCGCCGTGCGTCTGATCAAGTCGCTGGCCAGGGATTATGGCGGCCAGATCAAGAACGTTGCCGGTGACGGCGTCCTTGCACTGTTTCAGTCGGCGCCGCAGTCGGTCAGGTTCGCGGTTGAGATGCAAAGAGAATTCCGCACCGACGCCGTGTGGAATTCCGAACACGATCCGATCGCCTTTCGCATCGGGATCAATGTGGGTGACGTTCATGATACCGAAACCGGAATCCAGGGCCATAGCGTGAATATTGCGGCCAGGCTCCAGGCGCTGGCCCCGCCGGGCGGTATTTGCATTTCCGATGCAGTTCAGCAGTTGGCGAGGGATATCCAGGGCATTGAACTGCAGTCGATGGGCACGCCGGCGCTCAAGAATATCGACGAACCGATCGAGGTTTTCGGCGTAACCGGCGGCGATGACCTCCATGCGGTTTCGCATCCTGCGATATTGGTCCGTGAAACGGAAGAAATGATCGCCTCGGAAAGCTCCATTGCGGTCCTGCCGCTGGACAACCTCACCGGCAATCCGGCCATTTCGCATATTTGCGACGGCCTCACCGGCGATGTCATCGCCAATCTGACGCGGTTTCGCGACATGCATGTCATCGCGCAGCGTTCGTCATCGGCTTTTCGCGATCATCATACGTCACCGATCCAGATCGCGAAAATGCTGGGTGTCCGCTACCTCGTCGATGGCGGATTCCAGCTGGCGCTCAACAAGATCCGGCTTCAGATCCGGCTCATGGAAGCACGCTCCGAGCGATCGCTCTGGTCGGAGCGGTTCGACGGCGATCTCAAGGACATATTCGCCTTCCAGGACGAAGTGACCGCGGTCATTGCGGCGCGGCTCTCGATCGAGGTGGGCGCCGCCGAGCAGCGCAAGATCTCGATATTGCCGACTGAGGTCGAAGCCTATGGGCTGATCCTCAGGGGCAAGGAAATTTATCAGCGGCGGTCGCGCG
>VAZZ01000322.1 GCA_005884715.1 Alphaproteobacteria bacterium
TTCTCGACCGCCTGCTGCGCCATGTAGCTGAGCACGGCATAGGCGCCGCCGAAGGTCACGACCGCGAGCTTCGAGAAGAAGAGGCCCGTCTGGGCAAAGACATGGGTTGGACCGAAGCCCGCAATGATGAGGGCCAAGGGGATGAGCCATAAAGCCAGCCATAGTGCAACGTTCGAAAGCGTATCGCGCCAGGGGATGGGCGTCGCCGCGGGCGCTGCTTGCGCCGAAGCGGCGGTGCGCCAGAAGCCACTGATCGCGGCCGCGAGGATGATCAGTGGGAAGGGGACCTGGAAGACATAAAGGGCAGCGAAGGCGGCCGCGGCGATCCACCAGTCGCTCATATGCTTGAGCGCACGGCGCGCCACGCGCAGAAGCGCCTCGATGACGATCGCCAGCACGGCGGCCTTGACGCCGAAGAAAAGTGCCGCGACCAGCGGCACTTCGCCAAAGGCGGCATAGATCATCGACAAGACGAGGACGACGAGTGCACCCGGCAGGACGAAGAGGCTGCCGGCGGTAAGCCCGCCCCGCCAGCCATGCAGCGACCAACCGGCATAGGTCGCGAGCTGCATCGCTTCCGGCCCCGGCAGCAGCATGCAGAAATTGAGCGCCGCCAGATAGCGCGCCTCGCTCAGCCATTTCTTCTCATCGACGAGGACGCGATGCATCAGCGCGATCTGGCCGGCCGGCCCGCCAAAGGAGAGCACGCCGATCATCGCCCAGACGCTCAGCGCCTGCGCAAAGGTCGGTGCCTGCGCCGCTGCAGGCACCGTTGGCGCCGGCATCAGGGCTTCGGCTTGTTGATCGGCCAATTATGCGTCTCCTCGGTCGCGTCGCGGCACCAGCGGTAGAAAGCGTCATAGAGCAGCATGCCGGCTTCGAGCTGCTGCAGATCATCGGCATACATGCGCGACAGGCCGAGCGAAGCAGCGAGCAGGCCCGGTGATTCCGGCGCCAGATCGAGGTTCGCCGTGTCGGCGCCCCTGACGATCAGGGCAAGGCGCTGGAGCGGTTCCGTCGTCAGGCCAAATTCCTCGATCATTGTGTCGAAAGTGCATTTCTCGCCGCGATGGCTCCAGAAGGTATTCTCGATATCGAAGGGCGTGGCGCTGAAGCGCTCGCCCACCATCACGACCTCGCTCGGCGCCACGAACAGGAAGACCGCGGCGGGATCGATGAAGCGCCTTATGAGCCAGGGGCAGGCGATGCGGTCGATCTTGGGGCGCGACCTGGTCACCCAGACCGTGCGCCCCTTGTTATCGCGACGCGGCAGCTTGGCGTCGGGGATGAGCGGCAGGCCGGATTTCGTCCAGGCCTCGAAACCCTCTTCGAGGACGCTCGCCTCCTTGCCGAGATGCCTAAGCCAGGCGGCCGTGCCGTGGCTGAGCTTGAGGCCCTTCTGGCAGATGACGACGGCTGAATCGCCCGCAAGCTCGCTGCCCCAGCTTTCGGCCAAGGGATGCGGGCGCCAGACGGAGCCCGGTATGAGGCGCGGGTCGGCGGCGAAATCCTCATCCGTCCTGACATCGACGAGATGCGGGCATTTGGGCAAGCCGATGAGACGGGCAAGCTTGTCGACAGCTATGGTGTTGGGAGATGGCATGGGCGTCCTCCGGATTGGTTTCGGGACGCGATGCTTCGGCATGTCGCCTTGTGGGGTGATCGCTTCGCCCCATGCCCGGATTAGGCCCGGTATCGCCGATGAAGTCAAGAAGCGCGCAAGTCCGTTGCGTGGCAGCCCCCCGGCGCGACAGCGCGTTGCCAATGCTGCAGCGCTTCCGCGGCGGCATTTCTTTTTTGTCCTGCAATCCCTACCTTATTGTCCGTGAGCCCATGGATGGTAGAGTCTGGCTATGAGTCAGAAATCGGCTTCCCTTGATGACAAATATGATCTGACGAAGGACCGGGTATTCATTTCAGGTCCCCAGGTCATGGTGCGGGCGAGCCTCGCCCAGAAGGCGCTCGACCGCGAGGCCGGCCTCAACACGGCTGGCTATGTGACGGGGTATCGCGGCTCGCCGGTCGGGGGCGTCGACCAGGCCTTCCAGCGCGCCGAAGCGCAGCTTGCGCCTGAGGACATCAAGTTCCATCCCGGCCTCAATGAGGACCTGGCCGCCACCGCGGTATGGGGATCCCAGCAGGCCGAGATGTGGGGCGAGGGCGCCTATGAC
>VAZZ01000325.1 GCA_005884715.1 Alphaproteobacteria bacterium
CGGTCGCGGGTCTCGAGGAGGCGCGCACGAAATATGGAACGCTGCCGCGCGAGAAATTGCTGGCGCCGGCCATCCGTCTCGCCAAGGAAGGTTTTGTCCTCAATCAGGGCGATGCCGGTATTCTTGCCGCTGGGGCAAAGCGGCTGGCGAAGGATGAGGCTGCCAAGGCAATCTTCCTGAAAAAAGACGACACCGCCTTTGGCGCCGGAGAGAGGCTCGTTCAAACCGATCTTGCAACGTCGCTGTCAGCGATCTCGGAAAAAGGGCCGGATGCCTTCTATAAAGAGAAGATCGCCGATTCCATTGTCGCCGCGAGCAAGGCCAAGGGCGGCATCCTGGCCAAGGAAGATTTCGAACAGTACAAAGTGCGCGAGCTCAAGCCTGTCACCTGCAGTTATCGCGGCTATGAGATCGTCTCCTCGCCGCCGCCGAGTTCCGGTGGCCTCATCATCGGCGAGATCCTGAATGTGCTGGAGGGCTATCCGATATCCTATCTGGGTTTCGGCTCGGCCGTGACGGTGCATCTGATGGCCGAGGCGATGCGTTATTCTTATGTCGATCGCAATTCGGCGCTCGGCGATCCAGCCTTCGTGGAAAATCCGGTGGCGAAGCTTACTGACAAGAGCTACGCGGCGGAGATTCGCGGCAAGATCGACAAATATCGCGCCGGCGTTTCAAAGGACCTGATGCCGAAAGGCATGGGCGAAAGCCCACAGACGACGCATTATTCGATCATCGATGATGCCGGCAATGCGGTCGCCGTCACCTACACGCTGAATGGCTCCTTCGGTGCGGGCGTCGTTGCGCAGGGCACCGGCATCCTGCTCAACAACGAGATGGATGATTTCACCCAGAAACCAGGCGTTCCCAATCTTTATGGGCTGGTGCAGGGCGAGGCGAATACCATAGCACCCCTCAAGACGCCGCTCTCCTCGATGAGCCCGACCGTTGTCTCGAGGGACGGCAAACCCTTCATGGTCATCGGCAGTCCCGGCGGCTCGCGCATCATCACCATCACGCTCGAAGCCATCATCAATGTCATCGACCATGGCATGGATATCCAGGAAGCGATCGATGCGCCGCGCATCCATCATCAATGGCTGCCCGACACTGTCTATGTCGAGCCCAATGGCCTGTCGCCCGATACGCTGAAGCTGCTCGCAGGGATGGGCTACCATCTCGACGTCGCAGGCGAAGGCAAGGTCTGGGGGCAGGCGGCAGGCATATTGGTTGGTGGCGAGAGTCTGGGCGAAATCGCCAAAGGCGGCGGTGCGCGTTATAATGGCGCTATCGACAGCCGGGCGGTCGCTGGGGAGGCGATCGGCTATTAATTGGCGGTTTTGGTTCGGTTTTGAGCGAAAGGGCGTGCTCGCTCGCGGTGTTCTATTGCACTATCTAGTTACTTACATTAGCATTCGTATGGAAATCCGTTGCGGGGAGAACGATGGCCATAAGAGAGCGCAAATTTGGACGGACCGACCTTGTCATCACCGATATGGGTTTCGGTGCGGCGCCGATCGGCAACTTCCTCAAGCCGATTTCGGAAGAAGTATCCAACGCCATGGTGAACCGCGCCTGGGCGGCAGGGATACGCTATTTCGATACCGCTCCCCTCTATGGGCATGGTCTCTCCGAACTTCGTCTCGGCCATAGCCTGCGCTGGCGGCCCCGCGATCAATTCGTCGTCTCATCCAAAGTGGGCAGGCTGCTGCGCCCGGCACCGCGCAAGAGCATCGATTTCGCGCCCTGGGTCAATGCGGGCGCCTTCACCTTGCGCTTCGATTATTCCTATGACGGCACCATGCGCTCGCTCGAGGACACGCTTCAGCGCATGGCCATCGAGCGGATCGATATCGCCTTCATCCATGACTGCGATGTGTTCACGCATGGGGCCGAACAGCAGAAGATCTATTTCAAGCAGGCGATGGAAGGGAGCTACAAGGCGCTGCTGAAATTGCGCGAGGAGGGCGTAGTCAAGGCGATCGGTGTCGGCGTCAATGAATGGCAAGTGTGCCATGAGGCCCTGAAGCAGGGCGATTTCGACGGCTTCCTGTTGGCCGGACGCTACACTTTGCTCGAACAGGACTCGCTCGATGAATTCCTGCCGCTCTGCGAGAAACGCAAGGCGGCCGTCGTCATTGGCGGCGGCCTCAATAGCGGCATCCTCGCGACCGGTGCCGTTCCCGGCGCCAAATATAATTATTCACCAGCGCCGCAGCCGATCCTCGAGAAAGTGAGGAAGATCGAGGCAGTCTGCGCGCAGCACAAAGTCCCGCTGCCCGCCGCGGCGCTGCAATTCCTGCTCGCCCATCCGGCGATCGCCTCACATGTGCCGGGAACCCGCACCGTCCAGCAGATGGAGCAGAATATCGCCTGGGTCAGCCACCCGATCCCGCAAGCCTTGTGGGCTGATCTGAAAAGCGCCGGCCTTCTGCGCCAGGACGCTCCGACGCCCTGAACGGCCTCACACGCCCGAATAGGCCTGCACCACAGCAAACACGCCTTGCACCACCTGGGCCATGCGCCGGTAATCGAGCTTGTCATAGGTATCGCTGGTCTCGTGATAATGCGGGTTCCGGTAGAACGCGGTGTCGGTGATCATCAGTGCGTGATAGCCCTCATTCCAGTAACTTCGGTGGTCGGAAAGGTCGACGCCGGGGATTATGACCGAACTGTTCATCGAGAATACCGGCAGGTCGCTCGCGCCCAGCATTGCCGCTTTCACCTTGCGGGCATGCGCCCAATCGCCAAAGCGGCCAATGATGGCGATGAAATCGGCCCGGTCGGAATAAAGGAGGCTCATGCCGGGAACGGGATAGGCCTGACTGCCCGCCTCGTCATTGAACCAGCCGATCATCTCGAG
>VAZZ01000324.1 GCA_005884715.1 Alphaproteobacteria bacterium
AAGGTGTCTCCGCCACCGAATTCGCCATAGCGGCACCGCTTCTTCTGCTGCTGCTTGCCGGCATCGTGACGGGCTGGACCTATGAAAAGCAGTCGATGGAACTGCGCAGCGCGGTGAAGTCCGGAGCGAATTATGTGCTGCAGGGCGGCGTGGATCTCAACGCCGCGAAAAGCGCAGTGCTCACGGCCTGGGCAAACAAGCCCGACGACGCGGCCGTGCAGGTTGTCCAACAATGCACCTGCGGGACGACGGTAAGCACCTGCACGGCGGTGTGTGCAGGCAATGGAGCGATTCCCAATATGTCGATGATTATTACGGCGAGCGGCTCGCTCGACACGCCGGCTAACGATTTATTGACATCGACAAAGATACACACGAGCCGCCAGGAAATCATCCGTGTCAGATGAACCTGCCATGATGGAGGCGAAGCCTCGTCTCCTGAGCTTGTGGCGATGCACGTCGGGCACGGTCGCCGTCGAGTTTGCTTTCGTCTTTCCCCTTCTCATTGTCTTCGTATTGGGCATATACGTCGTGGGCTCGGTCATGCACTGCATTTCGAGTGTCAAATATGCGCTCGAAGAAACAGGGCGCATGCTGCAAATGAACTCGAGTCTTAGTCAGAGCGATCTGCAGGCGGCCATCGATCAGAAGTTGACATACTATGGCAAGCAGGCCGTCACCCTGACCAAGACGGTCGACAAGGACAGTTACGGTTCGAGTGTGGCGCATCTCACCGCCACCTATCCCTATTTCATAGCGGTTCCCTTCATTCCCAGATATGAGGGAGCTTTAACGCAGTCCGCTGAAGTATATTTGGTGATCTCGCCCTGACGCCATATGCAGTGTCTATGACACTGATCAGCTCAGAACCAGGTCCCGCGCTCGGCGTCTGGATCCATCTGCGCGGGGCTGCGGTTGAGATAGGCATCCATGTGGACGAGCACCTTGTCGGGATCCGCATGGACGACCGCATACATGGCGGGCTCGTCGCTGTAGATCGTCGCCACCGAACCTGACACCAGCGGCAATTGATGAACGAGGCTTGGCGGCGCCGAGAAGCTCATGCCGCGAAACTGTCCGCTGATCGGGCGATGGGCATGGCCGAAGAACACATGCCGCACGCCGTGGCCGCCGAGCAGGGAAAGGAAGTCCTCCGCGTCATCGAGCAGGATCAGGTCCATGAGATCATGGGCGATGGAGAAAGGCGGGTGATGCATGAAGAGATAGACCGGCCTGCCTCGGGCCCGGGCGAGCTCGCCCTTGAGCCAGGCCTTGCGCTGCGTACAATAGAGCCCGGCCGAGGAGGGCGGCCCCTTCAGTGTATCGAGCAGCAGGAATAGGGCGCCATCACGCAGGATGGCGCTTTGCACGAAGCCGGCCTCATCGCGCGGTCCCTCCGGGAACACCGAGAGGAAATGGCCGCGGTCATCATGGTTGCCGAGCATCAGATGGGTTTCGATGGGAAAATCGGCGAGCCGCGCCTTCAACTGCCGGTAGACCAGGACTTCGCCGCGTTCGGCGAGATCGCCGCTGATCACGACAAAGGCCGCATCCGGGTGGAACTAGGCGATGTCTTCGAGACAGGCCTCGAAGCGGGCAAAGGGATCGAGCCCCCAGAGCCTGTCGCCCTTGGGAACGAGATGCAGGTCGCTGACATGGATGAATTTCATTTAGATTTCTTCTCCGGCCGTATACGGGAATCGCGCAGCAGACCCGCCGCCTCGATGATCGGATAGCCGGCCGATACGATATGCGAGTTGATGCGGTGCAGGTCGCGGATCATGTCGACAAACAGCGCACTCTTGCGCAGGGAAGCGCCTCTTGCCTTGCCGCTGTCGCGGAAATGCTCGTCGATGATCCTGTTTTCGAGTGAGCGGAAGGCGTTCTTCTGCTCGATCAGCCGCTTGGCTCCGTCGATGTCGTTGGAGGTGAGGACGCCGGTGGCGAGCCTCAGCGAATGGCTGATGATCAGGCACAGATCGTCGAGCGAGGCATGCTGCTCGACCGAAAAGCCGATGCTCTGCTTGGCCTTGGCCTTGATGCGGTCGGCGAGATTGAGGTGGATGACATCGCCTGCATGTTCGAGATTGCTGGCATAGAGCATGATCTCGAGCGCCCGCTTGGTGTCGTTCTTCTCGAGTTCGGACTGGGTGAGGTCGGAGAGATAGCCATGCACCGAGGTCTGATAGCGGTTGAGCCGCTCATCGAGGGTCTTGAGCTCCTTCAGCTTCTCGAGGCTGCCGCTTCTCAGCGCCACGATGGCGGTGTCGAACATGCGGTCGAGGAGCTCGCTCATGCGCACCGTTTCGAGCGCCGCGTTAGAAAGCGCGACGCTCGGTGTCGAGAGCGCCATCTGGTCGAGATAACGCGGCTGGCTCAGATTGTCGGGCGCCACTTTCTGGTCCGGGACGATCCGCTTCATGAGCTGCGACACCTGTCTCGTGAAGGGCAGGTAGACCAGGGCGGCAAGGAGGTTGAAGCAGGTATGGAAAATGACGGCCTGTTCGATGAGGCCGAGGGGCAGTGCCGTCACATAAAACGCGATGCGGCTGACGAAAGCGAGGAGAACGACCGAGATCGTGCCTCGGCAGAAGAGATTGGCGAGCGGCAGGCGGCGCGCTTCCGGCGGCAGTTGCAAGGTCGCCGATACCGCCGGCAGCCCACCGCCGCAATTGACGCCGAGGATGAAGCTGAGCGCCCCGGTGACGTCGAGACTGCCATTGGCGAGGAAGGAGGCGATGAGGAGGATGACCGCCAGCGTCGAGTGGCAGAGCCAGGCGAGCACCGCTCCGGCGAGGAAGGCGAGGATCGGCTCCTGCCCGATGGCCGTCAGTGCTTCGTGAAAGAGGCTGGCTTCGCGCAGTGGCATGGTCGCGCCGACAATGAGCCTGAGCGACAGCAGCATGAGGCCGAAGCCGATAAGGATGCGTCCGAAATTATGCGGCCGGAACTCAGCCGAGGCCGAAAAGGTCACATAGCCCGCGAAGAGCAGGAGCGGCGAGATCCACAGCGCGTAGGAGCTGCTCGAAGCGAAGACGGCCGAGACGAGAGCTGAACCGACATCGGCGCCGAGCAGAACGGCAAGTCCGATCGAGGTGCCGATGGCGCCGCTGGCGGCGATGCCTGAGACGATCAGCGCCATTGCCGTGGCGCTGCCCAGCGCCGCCGTCGCCATGCCGCCCGCTGCGAAGGCGGAAATATTGTTGTCGAGCCGGTGCTGGATGAATTGCTTGAGCCGGTCGCCCCAGCCGCGCATGATGCCGGTGCGCACCATGCGAACGCCCCACAGCAGCATGGCGACACCGCCCAGAAGCTCGACGATGACGGTGGTGCCGGCCGTCATGGTCGGCTTACCCCAGCAAGGGGAGAGGGGATTCCCGTCAGTTCGGCCAGGGCAGGGACCAGGTTTTCACGTTGGTGTAGAATTTCATCGCCTCCAGCACACCCTCCTTGATGCCGTTACCGGAGTCCTTGATACCGCCGAAAGGCGACATTTCGATCCGATAGCCCGGCACTTCCCAGATATTCACAGTGCCGACATTCAGTCCTTCGATGAAACGGGTGATCCGGTCAAGCCGGTTGGTGCACACGCCGGATGAGAGCCCGAAGGGGGTGGAATTGGAGATCCTGATCACCGCCTCATCGTCATTGGGAACGCGAACGATCGGAATGATGGGCCCGAAAGTCTCCTCGAAGACCAGTTCCGATTCATGCGGCACATGATCGAGCGTGATCGGCGGCAGAAGTGCGCCCTTCCGGCCCGGATTGTAGAGCACCTTGGCGCCCTGTTCCTCGGCGCGATGGACGCGGGCTTCGAATGTCGCCGCCGCCTGTTCATGGACGACGGTGCCAAGATCGGTATCGGCTGCCATCGGGTCGCCGAATTTGATCTTCTTTGCCTTTTCGAGCACCAGGGGAACAAATTTGTCGGCTATGCGCTCCTGCACCAGGATGCGCTTCACCGCGGTGCAGCGCTGACCCGAATTGCGCGTCGCTCCCTGGACGGCAAGCTCGGCCGCCTTGTCGAGATCGGTATCGGACAGGTCATCGAGGATGATGAGCGGATCATTGCCGCCGAGTTCGAGGGCGGCCCGCCGATAGCCCGCCTTTTCGGCGATGATCTTGCCGACCTTGACGCCGCCGGTGAAGGTGATGACGTCGATTTCGCCATTCGTCACCATTTCGGCGCCGATATCCTTGGGCCAACCGGTCACCACCTGGAACATCTCGGGCGGCAATCCGGCCTCATAGAGGATGTCCGCCAGAGCGATGGCAGTGAGCGGCGTCAATTCGGTCGGTTTGCAAACGACGCAGTTGTTGGTGGCGATCGCCGGCGCCACCTTGTGCGACACCATATTGAGCGGATGGTTGAACGGCGTGATCGCCGAGATGACACCGGCCGGTTCGCGCTTGGTGAAGATCTTGCGCGGCTTGCCCTGGGGGGTGAGATCGCAGGAGAAGATCTGACCGTCATCGAGAATGGCGAGCTGACCGGCGAGCGAATAGACGTCACAGGCCCGGCCGCATTCATAGAGAGAATCCTTCTTCGACAGGCCGAGTTCGAGCGTGATGAGATCGGAAAGCTCACCGCGCCGGTCGCCGATGAGTTCGGCGGTGCGGAACAGGATCCGCTGGCGCTCATAACGGGTAAGCTTGGGCTTGAACGACTTGGCGATGGCGAAGGCTTTTGCCGCATGCTCAGCCCGTCCCGCCGGCACGGTCCCGATGATCTCATTCGTATAGGGATAGTGGACGGGGACGACGTCATCGGCATCGACACGCTTGCCGCCGATCCGCATCTGCTCCTTGATGATCTTGCGTGTCGTCGTGATCTTATTCATCGCATTTGGAACTTTCGTTACGCCGCTTCTTCGCGGCTTGCCGCGATGTGGTTGCAGCCGATGAAGAAGGCATCGAAATTGCGCAACGTGGCGCCGAGACCTTCGGTCTTGCGGTTGACGATGATCGGGACTTCCTGCTCCGAAAGACCGCCATGCGAGCGCAACGGTTCGGTGAGACCGGACAGATCATGCTTGTCGCGGCTGGTGCCGATCACCTTGCTGTGCATCGGGCCTCCCGACACCACGATGAGATCGCCCATGCGGTCTTCCGGCAGTTCGAAGCGCGCACAGCCTTCCTTGCGATCGAGCACGACATCGATGCCCGATTGAGCCGCAATATGCCGGGCAATATCCTGCGGCTTGGGGCCATAGGCGTAAACCGTGGCGAAGGAGCCGAGCGCGCCGTGATGGACGACGTAAGGATCGGTGATGGGCAGGATCACCTTGGTCTTGCCCGCCCCGTATTCCTTGTCGAGAACGTCCTGCAGGAAGATCACGTCCGGTTGGCCATCGCTGAGATGTTTGTCCTTCATGCCATGATCGGCGACAATCACCACCGTTGCGCCCAAGGCATCGAGCTCGCCCAGATAGTGGTCCATCATGGCGTAAAAGTCGTTCGCCTTGGCCGCACCCGGTGCATATTTGTGTTGGATATAGTCGGTCGTCGACAGATACATGAGATCGGGCCGCATGCGCTTGAGGAGCGCAACACCCGCCGCGAAGACGAATTCGGAGAGTTCGGCCGAATAGACATCGGGGACTTTCATGCCGGTGAGCTTGCACGCATCCGCTATGCCATTTTCGGCGAGCGTCGCCTTGTCGGCCTTTTCAGAAGAGAAGCAGATGGCGCTGCCGTCGAAGACGAGACCCTTGCCGAGGAGGAGGCGGAGTTTGTCCTTCGCCGTCACCACCGCGACCTTGGCGCCGGCTTCCTGAAAGGCGGCAAAGATCGTAGGCGCTCTCAGCCATTTGGGATCGTTCATCATCACTTCGCGCCCGCTTTCGGGGTCGATGAGATAATTGCCGCAGATGCCATGGATGGCCGGCGGCCGGCCGGTGGCGATCGACAGGTTGTTGGGATTGGTGAAGCTCGGCATGGCGGACAGGCCGCGGCGGTTTTCGCCCTTGCCGATCATCGCTTCGAGATGGGGCATGAGCCCCTTCTTGCGCGCCATTTCCATATAGGCAGGCTCGCTGCCGTCGCAGCAGATGACCACCAAGGGCGCCTGTGGCCAGGCATAGATCCGGCCATTCACCGGCACGGGTTTTCGTTTCTGGATCATGGACTTAAGTTGCCTTTTTGAATCTGTGTCTCAACTTTCGAGCGGACGCATGTCGCTGACACCCATCTCCCTGAAGACTTCACGGATGGCTAAGAGAGCGCCGCGGATTACTGTCTCATCGAGTTGCCCGATGGTGCCGATGCGGAAACTCGGCCTCTTGGTGAGCTTGCCCGGATAGATCGCATAGCCGCGCTGCCTCAGCATTTCATAGAAGGTCTCGAAGTGGAAATGCGGGTCGCGCGGCGTCAGGAAAGTCTGGATGATCGGGCCTGCCTCATCGTCGCTGAGCAGTGTCTGGATGCCCATCTCACGCATGCCCGTCACGAGCACTTCAGCATTGCGCTTGTAGCGGGCGCCCCGCGCCGAGAGGCCGCCGGCATGGGTATATTCCTCGAGCGCCTTCTGGAAGGCGACGATCGCATGGGTGGGCGGGGTGTAGCGGAACTGGCCTGTGCGCTCGAGCACCCGCCACTGCTCGCAAAGGTCGAGAACGGTCGAATGGCACACCCCTTCACTCTCTTCAAGGAGCTGGCGCCTCACCAGAACATAGGAGAAGCCCGGCACGCCCTCGAGGCATTTGTTGGAAGACGACACCATCACATCGATGTTCCAGCCGCTCATGTCGATCGGTATGGCGCCGAAGGACGACATGGCGTCGACCATGATAGTAAGCGCCCGGCCCTGGACGGCTTTGCAGATCGCCTGGATCGGGTTGATGATGCCGGATGTCGTCTCGCAGTGGACGAACCACAGATGGCTGATGGTGCGGTCGGAGCTGAGGACACTGACGATCTCTTCCGGGCTCGGCGCTTCGCTGTCGCCCTTGTCGAGGGTCACCACCGGCCGGCCCAGGCGGTTGAGGATTTTCGCCGCCCGCTCGCCATAGGCGCCATTGCAGACAACCAGCGTCTTGTAGCGCTTGCTGGGACAGAAGCTGCCGAGCGCCGCCTCGACGGCGAACGTGCCGGAGCCCTGCATGATCACGCATTCATAATTCGGGCCGCAATTGGCGAGATCGAGCAGACTTGAGCGGATCCCCTTGACGATCTCGCGGAATTCGATGTCGCGCGAGCCATAGTCGGCGAGCATGGCGAGCTTCACGCCCCGCGATGTCGTGAGCGGACCTGGGGTGAGAAGATAGGGCATATCCTCCTGGCCTTCGGGGCCATTGAAGGTCGGGGCGAAGGAAGCGGCAAGGCTAGTAGCGGTCATGGAGCTTGGCCTCGAATAAGTCCTTCCCGTTATGGGGGAGAGCGCTTCCAATCTCGCCCCTAAGTCAGGTATAAGTCAAATCATAAGATGATATATTGAACATAAGCTGGGCTTATGTAAGAAAGGAATATGCGCTATGCCCAGCTTAAGGCCTTCCACGCGGTTGCGGTGAATGGCGGCTTCTCGAAGGCGGCCGAGAGGTTGGCGCTCACCCAGCCGGCGATCTCCGATCATATCCGCAAGCTCGAAGACGCCTATGGCTCCGAACTGTTCCTGCGTCGGCGCGGCGGCGTCGAGCTCACCCCCTTTGCACGCAAGCTCTATGCGCTCACCGAGCGCATATTCGAGGCCGAGACCGAGGCGCTCGAACTCCTCTCCCGTGCCAAGGGCCTGGAGGAGGGGAGCCTCAGCATTGGTGCCGATGCGGCGACCCATGTCCTGCCCCTCATCCGGCGCTTTCGCGAGCGTTATCCGAAGATTGCGGTACGCCTCCTCGCCGGCAATTCGGCCCGGCTCCTTGGTAAGCTCGACCGCTTCGAAATTGATTTCGCCGTCATCGCCGGGACCCCGCCGCCCCAGACCTATCACGCCCGTTTGCTGCGCGATGATGCAATCTCGGCCTTTACAGCGGCGACCCATCCTTTCGCCAAACGCAGCGAGATTTCCTTCGCCGAGTTCCTTGGGCAGCCGGTAATCTTGCGCGAGGAGGGCTCGGTTACCCGTACTTTGCTGCTCGAAGAAATTACGCGCCGGTCCTTGTCGCTTGGCAATGTCATGGAAATCGAAAGCCGCGAGGCGGCGCGCGAGGCGGTTGCCGGCGGCATGGGCATCGGCATCATCTCGACCGCCGAGATCGTGCCGGATGCAAGGCTGCATACTTTGCGTTTCACGGACTGGCAAGCCAGCATGAGCGAATGGCTCGTCTGCCTCGCTTCGCGCACCAACCTTCACATCATTCGCGCCGTGCTTGGATTACTGCGGCGTTAACATTTTACTTACAGTCAAGCTCGCGAAGTTGAGAAGTGACATCATCCTCGATTGGTATAGACTGACGCCTATGCTTGACAAATTCATAACGGCCTGCGTCCAGAATTGCGCCACGCCGGATGTCGAAGCCGATATCGCCATCCTGTCGAAGCTGGTCGATTCAGCCGCGTCACAAGGCGCTGAATTCATTGCGCTTCCCGAATATTGCGCAGGGCTCGACACCAAGGATGGGATGTTGCATCCCTTTGCCGTGCCGGAGAGTGATCACCCGGTGCTGCCGGCCATGGCGGAACTCGCGCGCGCGCACAAAGCCTGGATCCTTGTCGGCTCGATCGGGGTTAAGGCTGT
>VAZZ01000323.1 GCA_005884715.1 Alphaproteobacteria bacterium
AATTCGGCACGTCCAAGGGGATTGCCTCGGAAGCCGAGAAACTGCGCATAAGGCCGTGGGAAATTGCCATCGATGGCGAGATCGACAAGCCCTTCGTGATCGGTATCGACGATCTCTTGAAGAAAGTCACGCTCGAGGAGCGCATCTATCGCCATCGCTGCGTGGAGGCCTGGTCGATGGTAGTGCCATGGTCGGGCTTTCCGCTGAAGAAGCTGGTGGAGACCGCCCAACCGAAGGCCGGTGCCAAATATGTGCGGTTCGAGACCTTCAACGATCCGGAAATGGCGTCGGGCCAGCAGCCCGGCCTCTTCGGCAGCATGCCGTGGCCTTATGTCGAGGGACTCACCCTGGCGGAGGCGATGCATGACCTGGCCTTCGTCGTCACCGGTGGCTATGGCAAGCCGGTGGCGAAATCGATGGGAGCGCCGATCCGTATCCATTTGCCATGGAAATACGGGTTCAAATCGATCAAATCGATCGTCAAAGTGAGTTTCGTGAAAGAACGTCCCATTGGCATGTGGGAACAGCTGCAGGCCTCAGAATACGGCTTCTGGGCCAATGTGAATCCGCAAGTGCCGCATCCCCGCTGGAGCCAGGCATCCGAGCAGGTTCTGGGCACTGGCGAGCGTGTCGATACGCAGCTCTTCAATGGCTATGGCGAGTTCGTGGCGCCCCTCTATGCAGGACTCGAGAGCGAAAACCTCTATATGTAAACATTCGCGCCGCTCGGGGACGCTCGTCACATTTATCGAAAGCCGATGACCGTAAAGAAAAGGCCGGACAACTCTGTCCGGCCAAGGATATGGGCTTGTCCCGGTAAGGGACGCTTCCGGTCCGGGTGAGGGTGGTCCGGAAACATCAGCGGAGCGATACAAGGGGAGGGAGTAACCTCCGCTGCTCGTGCATTCCCAATGAATGCGACCATGTGAGGATGCCCTTTTCCCTTATGTCAGACAAGCTGACACATCTCATGGGTGTCATGCTGGACTCGCATGGCATTGATTTTTCATGACTTTGGATGGTGATCCAACCAAGCTCCCGAAGATGATCGATTCCAATGAGTTGCAACGAACGGGCCCTGCAGTTTCGCATTTCGTGCATGCCGCGACAGACTGCACGAGGTCATGAGAGCGCCTATGTGCTGCTCGCGACATTCATGGTGGTGAGTGTCCCGTTGTTCAGTGTGGATCCCGTTCGGCTGCGGTGTGAGGCGCTGGCTCGATGATCCGAAACGTCTGCGCATCTTCAATTTGACCGTGGCAATCCTATTGGTGCTGTCGCTGATCTCAGCCTTCTGGCATGGATGGTTCGTCAGCCCATACGGATCAGACCACTTCACCCCAATCGCGGCGGCGCGCTTCCAGCGCTCCATCAACCCCTTGGCGCAAGTTCCATCGGCTGTCGATCCGCCTTTAAGCTAGAAGCTCCATTCCTTTGCTTTCGACACAAGGAAGTCGCGGAATACGGTGACGCGCTTCGAATCCTTGAGTTCTTCCGGGTAGACAAAATAGGTATCGAATTGCGGTGTCTCGACCGGGAGGTTGACCTGGACCAGGATGGAATTGTTGCCGACGATATAGTCGGCGAGAGACGCGATGCCGACGCCCGCTTCGACCACACGGCGCAGGCCATAGGCATTGTTCACGCGCAGGAAAGGCCGCCTTATGTCGCCGTCCATGCGCCCTGCAGTCTCAAGCCAGTTGACGGAGGTGAGGTAAGTCGGGGCCTGGCCGAAGGTCACGATGCGGTGATTGTCGAGATCCTCGACCGATTTCGGCATGCCGAACTTCTTGATATATTCGGGCGCGGCATAAATGTGGTGATGCACGGTGAAGAGCTTGCGCTGGATGAGATCGGGCTGCACTGGCCGTCTCAACCTGATCGCCACATCGGCCTCGCGCATCGCGAGATCGAGCTCGCGGTCATCGAGCATCAGGGTCACCTGGATTTGCGGATAGAGATCGGTGAATTCGGTGAGATGCGGGGTGAGCCACACCGAGCCCAAGCCTACCGTGGTGGTGATGCGCAACTCACCGGTAGGCTTGTCCTTTGAATCCATGAGGCGCGTCTGGGCCGCGGCGAGCTTGGCGAAAACGTCATGGGCAGTGCGATAGAGAACTTCGCCCTGTTCGGTAAGGATGAGGCCACGGGCGTGACGATGGAACAGCGCGACATTCAAATCCTGCTCGAGCGAGCTGATCTGCCGGCTCACCGCCGATTGCGAGAGGCCGAGATCGTGGCCCGCATGGGTGAAGGAGCCGGCCTCCGCGACGGCATGAAAGATTCTGAGCTTGTCCCAATCCATAGCAATGCTTTTTCTTCTTTATGCATTGCCTATTCCCGCAATGCCGTTGCCTCTACTCCGCCGCTTCGCGCAAATGTTCTTGTGCGGCGAGCCATCGTTCAACCTCGAGCGCCGCCATGCAGCCCATGCCGGCGGCCGTCACGGCCTGGCGATAGATATCGTCAGTCACATCGCCTGCCGCATAGACACCCGGTACGGATGTTGCGGTGGAACGGCCTTCAGTGATGATGTAACCTGAGGCATTGAGCGGCAGCTGATTGGCGAAGAGTTCGGTTGACGGCTTGTGGCCGATGGCGATGAAGACGCCATCGACGGTAAGTTTTTGCACTGTGCCGGTTTTAAGATTCCTGATCTTGGCGGCGGTGACGCCCTTGGGGTCGTCAGCGCCTTCGACTTCCTCGAGCACCGAGTCCCATATCACCTTGATCTTCGGGTGAGAGAAGAGGCGGTTCTGCAGGATTTTTTCGGCACGGAAGTGATCGCGGCGGTGGACGATCGTGACCTCGCTGGCGAGATTGGTGAGAAAGAGAGCTTCCTCGACCGCAGTATTACCGCCCCCGATTACGACCACTTTCCTGTCGCGATAGAAGAAACCGTCACAGGTGGCGCAAGCCGAGACGCCAAAACCCTGGAAACGCTGCTCGGAAGGCAGCCCCAGCCATCTGGCTTGGGCACCGGTCGCAATGATAAGCGCATCGCAAGTATAAACCTGGCCCGAATCGCCCTTGAGCCAGAAGGGGCGCTGATTGAGCCTCACCTCAACGATATGATCGGAGATGATCTCGGTGCCGACATGGCGGGCCTGGGCCTCCATCTGCTGCATCAGCCAGGGGCCCTGGATGACATCGGCGAAGCCCGGATAATTCTCGACATCCGTCGTGATCGTCATCTGACCGCCGGGCTGAATGCCCTGGATCATCAACGGTCTCAGCATGGCGCGGGCGGCATAGATCGCAGCCGTATATCCCGCCGGGCCTGATCCAAGGATCAGGACGCGAACATGACGATCAGTCATGGCTCACTCCTAGAGCCTTTTCCGGTTTGGATTAAAAGGCTCTTGTTGAATATGTGGAGCGCTTCCCCGCCGCCAAAGTCGGGCATGTGGCGGAAAGCGCTCCAGTGGTATGACGGCACAACATAGCTTATTTGGAAGCTTTCTCAACCCTTTGACTATCAGTTGTGCATAGTGCGATGCCTCTTGCGCATTCTTGAAATTTTATTGCTATAGTGCTTCGCCATGACGGTCACGGGGCAGCTCGATGCCATCGACTGGAGGATACTCAGGACCCTCCAGGATGATGGGCGCATCACCAATGTGGAACTTGCTGAAAAGGTGGGACTTTCGCCGCCGCCTTGCCTACGCCGGGTAAGGGCGCTGGAGGAGGCCGGCTACATCACAGGCTATCGGGCCATGCTCAATGCCGAGAAACTGGGCTTCGAGGTCATGGTTTTCGCCATGGTAGGCCTCAAGAGCCAGGCGGAAAGCGAACTCACCCAGTTCATCGAACGGGTCAAAAGCTGGCCTCTAGTGCGCGAATGCTATGCCGTCTCGGGCGAGGCCGATTTCATGCTCAAATGCGTGGGGCCCAATCTCCACGCCATGCAGGATTTCATCATCAAGGATCTCACCGCCGCCGCCAATGTCGACAGCGTGAAAACGACGCTGATCTTGAGGCGCGACAAATACGAGCCCGGAATCCCCATTACATGAGCGATGTAACAGGCGAGGCGGGCGGCACCTCCGCCAAGGGCTGGTTCAGCCTGACGTCATCGGCCCTCACCGCCGTCGTCGTGGGTTTTGCCTCGACCATCCTGATCATCATGCAGGCGGCGGATAAGGTCGGCGCCAATGAGGCGGAGAAAGCCTCCTGGGCCGCCTCCTTGTGTATCGGCCAGGCGATCATCACACTCGTCCTGAGCTGGCGCTACAAGATGCCGATCATTGCCGCCTGGTCGACGCCGGGTGCTGCCCTCATCGGTGCCACTACGATGGGCATCGACTATCCAAGCGCCATTGGTGCCTTCATTGCGGCGGGCCTTCTCGCCTGTATTACCGCACTTCTGACCCCCGTGGCACGCCTCATCGAAAGAATTCCGAGCTCCATTGCCGCCGGCATGCTGGCTGGCGTGCTGCTGCACTATACTTTGGGGGTGCCGGGGGCTGCCATCGATCTGCCCTGGCTAGTGCTGCCGCTGATCGTCATCTTCTTCGGCTTGCGCGTCTGGCAGCCGCTTTTCACCCAGCCGGTATGGCCCACGCCTAGCTTCAACTGGCCTGTCATCGTTGGCCTTGGCCTACCGCTCTATCTGGTGACCATGGCGTCGCAGAATCTCCCCGGTTTCGCCGTGCTGAAGGCATCGGGCTATCAACCGCCGGTCACCGGATCACTGTGGGTGACGGGAATCGGTTCGATCATCTTTGCACCCTTCGGCTCGCATCAGCTCAACCTCGCGGCGATCACCGCCTCGATCGTCACCGGGCCCGAATCCCATCCCGATCCCCAGAAACGCTGGCTCGTCGCCTGGCCCTATCTTGTCTTCTACATCCTGGTCGGGCTCGCGGCGGCGAGCTTCGTCGCCATTCTGGGCGGCCTGCCCAAACCCCTGATCACGGCGATCGCCGGCCTTGCTCTCTTCGCACCCTTGCTTGGCGGCGCCACCCAAATGTTCAAGAACAATGGTGAGATCGAAGCGGCG
>VAZZ01000329.1 GCA_005884715.1 Alphaproteobacteria bacterium
ACCCGGCCCGACATAGCTGCATCCATCATGCTGCCGAAGCCGGAAGCGATTTCGCCATCGTCCCTGAGCCGCCAATCCTGCACCATCCATATGAGGTCGCGATCGACGGCAACATGCTGCCGCTCCTCGACGATCAGGGCACCGGCGAGGCCGCGTCCGATCTGCTGCAAGCTGTTGGCGTGCGGGTGATACCAGAATGTCCCGGCATCGGGCGGCGTGAATTCATAGGTGAAAGTCTCGCCGGGCTTGATCGGTGGCTGGGTCAGGCCCGGCACGCCGTCCATGGCGTTGGGAAGCCTTATGCCATGCCAATGAACCGTGGTGTCCTGATCGAGACCGTTCGCGACGATGATACGCACCGGTTCGCCCTGCCTGAAGCGCAAGACAGGTCCTGGCATCGTGCCGTTATAGGCCAGCGTGGCGGTCGGCGGGCCATCGCCGCCAACAATGGAAGCCTTGCCGGGCGTGGCACGGAGCCGATATTCGACGGGACCTTCAGCCCGCCCAATCCGGGGAGTCGCAATCGTTGCCACAGCGAGAACCGCGCCGCCCTGCATGAATGTCCGGCGGGACATGGATTTGCTGAAACTTGAAGTCACTGTTCGAGCCTTCCGCAGTCACAATGGATGACAAGACGCACCAGCCTGAATTGCCGGTCCCCGCCAGGGGAGATGCGTACATGCGTGTTTGACCGCCCGTCCTTGCCGCTCAATGCGGCAGGAGGCGCATCAACCGATGTGGGTGGTTCGCGGAGGGTAAGGGTCGGGCCTGGACTCCCTGCCAAGCAGGGCCAGGTCGTGGTGCAGATAATGGACCGGTTTGAAAGTTATATTCAATACTGCCAGCGAGGGAATATGTGCCGCAGCCGGGGCAATGCATCCCGTTGTCACACAGGCCACAGTTCCCTTGGAATCGCCCGGTTTCGCGCAGTCATTGCAGCTGGCGCCATCGGAAGAGGCCATGCTTGTAGCCATGTCCATCATCTTGATATTCATCGTGCCGGCCTGAACGGCGGACAAGCCCAACCCGACACTCACGAAGACTGTGAGCAGCAAGACAAATATTTGCCGGATCAATGGGCGCACCATGGCGACTGACTACTTGGCGGCAATCTGTGGCAAAATCAAGCCATGATCACGCGATTGCGACTTTGCAGCCAGATTGCCCCTACTCTGGAGAAATTGTCCGCGAGATGATAAAATTACCGGCCATCCTTGGTGATCCAAATCTAAAGGTAACTAGGGGATAACAATCATGATGAACTCAGACAGCATGTTTGGCGGCGCCATGATGTGGGGCATGGGCCTGGTTTGGATTTTGGTCGTGGTGTTCCTGGTGGCCGGCATAGCGGCGTTTATCAAATATCTTCGCAGCTGATTGCGAAACATGAACCACGATCATCACGACGGTCATGCGCATGGACCGGCAGGACCGCAACGCGGATCAGTTCATGACCATGTGCCGGCAAGCTTTGGCCGGGCTTTCGCCATAGGCATCGTTCTCAACATAACTTTCGTCGTTGTTGAGGCCGTCTTTGGCGTGCTCGGCAATTCGGTGGCACTCGTGGCTTATGCCGGCCTCATCCATATTGGCGGCACTGTTCAACGCCATGTTCCTGCTTGTCGCTGTCGGAGCCATTGCCTGGGAGGCGCTGCAGCGCCTGTCACACCCGGCCCCGGTCGCCGGCGTCATGGTCATGATCGTTGCGGCAGTGGGGATCGTGATCAACGGCGTCACGGCCTGGCTTTTTGCCTCTGGACGCAAAGGCGACATCAATATCAGAGGGGCGTTCCTGCACATGGCGTCCGATGCAGCGGTGTCCGCCGGCGTCGTGGCCGCGGGAGCCGCCATTCTCTTTACCGGCTGGTTGTGGCTTGATCCCATCGTGAGCCTCGCGATCGCTGCCGTCATTATTTGGGGAACGTGGGGCTTGCTGCGAGAATCGGTGGCGATGTCGCTCGATGCGGTTCCTGCCGGCGTCGATCGTGCCGCCGTTGAAGCCTACTTGGCCGGACTGCCAGGTGTCAGCGACGTGCACGACCTGCACATCTGGGGGATGAGCACGACCGATACTGCGCTGACCGCCCACCTGGTCGTGCCGAGCGGCCACCCGGGCGATCTTTTCCTGATGCAGGCTGCGAATGAAATGGTTGCTAGATTCGGTATCGGTCACATGACGCTGCAAGTCGAAACCAGTGCGGATACCGTATGTCGGCTAGCCCCTGACCACGTCGTGTAAGGGCGACGCGCTTTTCGAACTATCATTCCGTCGCATAGACGCTTGGCACAGCGCCGTCCTTGGTTATGGCGTAGATGGTGAATGGTCCTTCCTTGCTGCCGCCCATTCCGGGTGACCCCAGCGGCATGCCGGGAAGAGTGATGCCGGCAATAGCCGGCTTTTCAGACAGAAGCTTGCGGACCGTGTTGATGGGCACGAGACCATCGACGTCATAGCCGTTCACGAACATCGTATGGCAGCCCTGAAATGTTTCGGGAACGCCCGCCTTGCGGCTGATCTCGGCAAGATGCAGATAGGCCGCATAGTTTTCGCAGCAACTGCATTGCGGGTTCTTGTACAAGGTTGCCTTAATCGTTTCGGCAAACGTTGGCGAGGATACCGCGAGCAGAGCGGCGACAGCGGTCAAGCGGAACAACTGTTTCATATAAGCTCCTTGGTTGATACTAGGGTGGTGGTTCAGCAAGAAGGTTCAGTCCTCACCACCACAGCCGTCTGACAGGTTCCAGATCCTGGCGAGCTTCTTACCATCAAAGCCGTGATCGCGGATCAGCAGCTTTCCAAGACCGCCATAGACGTGCCAGCGCCAGCATTGGCAGCAGCATGGGCCCTTCTCGGCGGAAAGTGCCATCGCCTGGTCATAGGCTTTTTGCTGCTCCGGCTGGAGGGCTGTGTCGTAGGCAGCCAACAGGCGTTTCGCGAGCCCCGCTTCAATGTCGTAAGGATCGGGAGGGATTTCGGAAATGGCGGCATGGGCCTTGAGGCCCGCGATCTGTTCGCCATAGCGATGCAGATTCATTGGACTGCAGCACGAACCTTGAAGGCGCGCCGGGCCCGACATCGATGCGATCGAGTCGAGGAACTCCTGCGAGCAGTTTGAATTGCCGTTCTTGCTGAGGAATTCGAATCTCTTCGAAATCTCGTCTGCATCGGAGCGTGCAGCGCCCGGTAACAGGGGTATGAGCGAGGCGGTGAGACAGAGGCAAACCGTCTTCCGGCGCGTCATGATGGTGAGAGCAAAATCAGTCATGCTGATAGTCTCCTGATGATTTCGGTTATGGGGGCGAACGGCCATCCTGTAGCGATGGGCGGTTCAGGGCCCGCCAAATGACGGGATATGAGTTTGCTGGGTCTTATCCGGGCGAGACGGGCGGCACCGTATGCCACTCCGCCGGATGGATCACGGCGCTGGGCGCATAACGGATCGTATCGGTCACGATGAAGTGAATATAGTCGGTTTCGCCGGTGGCAATCTGGCAAGTCATCTGCAGGCAGCCGGCCAAGGCCATGTCGGCTTTGGGACACATTTCGCAGTCCATCGCGCTTGGCAGAGAAGCCATATGATGGCTCTGATCCTGCGGACCAGACATCCGCGTCGAGCCAGAAAGCGGTGCAAAAGCCGCGAGAATCATCGCCAAGATCGCGACGACCGCAAAAGCCCAAGCTGACCGCAGACTGCTCATGCGCGGATTATCCGCGCTGACTTGAGATTTGGCAACTCTCAAAGAAGAGCAAAATGCCGGTGCAAACTAGGTGCTCGCGATTGCTTCGATGACAGGGCACCTCGGGACCTTGCCGCCGGTGCATTG
>VAZZ01000330.1 GCA_005884715.1 Alphaproteobacteria bacterium
GGTCAGCCACTGCGGTAAGGATCGTGCTGGTGCGTTCGCCCGCCGCGACGACCTCGGGCAGCAGTGCCATCTTGAGACCGGTGTCCTTGATCCATGCCGGCCATATCTGCTTTACCGGATCATAGCCGGTCTTGAGCGCATTATTCTCATCGCTCACGTCGAAATGTCCCGAAAAGCGGCCCGCCAGCCAGTCCGCCTGATGCAGGATGCGCGTCACGCCGGCTTTGTTCTGCATCTCGAGCGCCCGGGCGAGAGGCGAAGAGCCACCTCGCGCCGCCGTGTCCTGAGGAGCGGCCTCCATCACCGCCAAGAGAAATTTCTCATCCGCAACGTCATTATACATGGAGGCGAGTTCGATCGGCGCGCCATTTCCATCGACGGGCAGGATCGTCCCCGACGTGCCGTCGATGGCGAGCGCCAGCACCTGGTGTTCCTTGAATTTCGCTTTGAGCCCGAGCAGCACTTCATCCATCGCTGCCGCCCAGACACGGGCATCCTGCCACAGCCGGCCAAAACTTTGTTGCGGGAGCATCATCGCCGTCTGGCTCATGGCCAGGATATCACCGTCGCGCCCCAGGAGAACCGCGCGCACGCCGGATGTCCCGATATCGATGCCGAGGGCCGCTTCGCTCATCTGCCCCTCCGCTCGGCTATGGCCAATATGCCCGACGCGGTCGCTTCATCGGTGATGAGTATGTCGACCATGCCACCCTTGAGCGCGCCATGCAGGATCTCGGTCTTATCCATCCCCCCTGACGCCACGATGACACAAGGCACCGATTTGAGCTCCAGCGGCGACAAAGCGATGGCACGCTTGTTCAATGGATGATCGACCAGCCTCCCGTCGATATCGAGCCAGTGAGCACAAACATCGCCGACCGCGCCGGCTTTTTTTAGCGATTTCGCATCCGCCGCACTGATGAGATCGACCTTGTTGATGGTGCTGTCGGCGGCAAGGCCGCCTGCCGACACCAGAACGAGATCGACCTGGCGCAGCCTCTCGAACACATCCCTGATCATCGGCTGTTGGGCGAGCACATCGCGCGTCGCTTCCGAATCAGCGAGCGCGGGTGCGGCAATGTAGTAGCATTGCGCATCGATCAGATCGGCGAGATGGGATGCCGTCTCATGTGGATTGACGGCAGCGCCGCGCGTCAGCCCGCCCATCAGCGAGACCACGGAAACGCGGCGCAACGGCCGCCTCGGCACCGATCTGAGGCTGAGGCGCAAGGTTCGGCCCCAGCCGACGCCGACCGACATGCCGTCCTTCAGCCGCTCCGCCAGCGCGCTGCCGGCGGCGGCGCCGATCACATGGCGCACCAGCGCGGCATCGGGTGGTGTAGGGACGATGATCGCTTGATCGATAGCGAACCGGTCCTTGATCTTGTTCTCGAGTTCGACACAGTCGGCGAGCCGGCCGGTGATCGTGATTTGCACCATGCCCTGCTCGCGAGCCTGGGCGAGCAGCCGGTTGACGCGGATGCGGTTGATGCCGAGCTTCTTGCCGATCTGCGCCTGGGTCAGGCCGGCGACGAAATAGAGCCATGCGGCCCGCGTCGCGAGCTGTTCGTCGCGATCGACGGATAGCACCAGCATGGACTCATCGTTCATTTCATTGACTTGCGGTATTTCTCGTCGATGGCGTCCATCTTGGCGACCTTGGGAGCGGAACGGCCGCCCTGGAATTCGGCATTGAGCCAGATATCGGTGAGCATCTTCGCCACCGCCGGCCCGACAATGAGCTGGCCGAAGGTGATGATCTGCGCATTGTTGGAAGCCATGGCGCGTTCGGCCGTATAGGGATCCATCACCGGCACGGCGCGAACGCCCGGCACCTTGTTGGCGGTAATCGCCATACCCGCACCGGTGCCGCAGACCAGGATGCCGCGCGGATAATCGCCGCGCCCGACGGCCTCCGCCACCTTGACGCCGATATCGGGATAATCGACGGGATTGTGGTCGATGGCACCCATATCCTTCACCTCATAACCTTTCGCCTTGAGGTGCTCGACCAGCGTGTTCTTCAATTCAAGTCCCAGATGGTCGGCGCCGATGGCAATAGACTTCTTCTCTGTCATGACACACTCCGTCACTGATATTGATGTAGCTCTGCCCAGGGCATCTCGAGCTTCTCATCGCCGGTCAGCGCCTTGAGCAGCGCATTGGTAACCGGCAACGCCTTGGCGTCCAGCTTGCCCGTTGCCATGAGCCGCTTGAGCGTCGCTGCCAGCGCGATGCCGAGCTCGGCGCCCTCGATCGTATCATCTTTCATCGGTCCCGCTTTGACCTCTGCGTAAGAAAGGCCAAGGCCCAATTGCCGTCCGAGCCTCGAATTGCGCCCGGCCTGGCAGGTCACATAGAGATCGCCTGCCCCCGGCATGCCCCAGACACTCTGGTCTTTGCCGCCGAGGTAGCGCGCCAGCACCATCATCTCGGCGATCGCCTGATCGAAGATGATGGAAGCAGCGTTGAAATTGAAGGCATTGTTTTCGGTCTTGGGCGCCTTCTCATCCTGGCCAACCGCCCAACCGACCGAGATGGCGAAGAAGTTCTTGAAGGCGGCGCAAAGCTCGACACCTTCCATGTCGTCGGAGATGCGCGGATGGTAATAATCGGCAGCGAGCATCTGGCACAATTTCGCGGCAAGCCCTTGGGCGCGCGAAGTGATGACGACGCCGGTCTGCCGGCGCACGGCGAGCTCGCCCGCGATGCAGGGCCCGCCGACCGCGGCGATGTCGAGAGCGAGGCCCTTGCGCCGTTTGACTTCGCCTTGCACGAAATCCGGCAAGGTCAGAATCGTATCTTCCTTGGGCATCAGGCCCTTGGTGATCATCATCACAGGCAGAGAGCTGGTCAGTGTCTCGCACAACCGGTCAATCGCCCAGCCGACGCCCGCCGAACTCACCCCCAATATGAGAAGATCGGTATCCTGGCCCAACGCTTTGCCGAAATCGCCATGCGAATAGGCCTTCACCCCGTCCGGCAGTTTGACATTCAGGCGCGGATGCCGCCCGGTCTTCGCCACAGCCTCGATGATCGTTTGGTCGAGATGGGTACCGACCAGCCTGACCTCATGGCCGTTGTCGCTGATCGGCAGGATCATCGCCGATCCCATCACCCCCGCCCCCAGAATAGTAATCACTGCCATGATCTTGTCTCTCTACAGAATCGCTTGTCCGCTTTCCGCATCGAACAAGTGAACGCGGTCGAGCTCGGGCTCGAGGTGAATCGTGGTGCCGCGCTTCAGCTCCCGGCGCTCATCGGTGATGGCGCAAATCTCTTCCCCGCCGAGATCGGCATAGATGTGGATCTCGGGTCCGGTCGGCTCGACAACACTCACCTTGGCTTCCCTTGGGTAGCGGCAGCACGACTTCACCTGTTTTTACCGCAAGCCCGGTCTTCGGCTTGACGATCTCGCCGGTCAGCATATTCATCGCCGGCGAGCCGATGAAGGAGGCGACGAAGAGATTGGCCGGATGATCATAGACTTCGAGTGGCGATCCGATCTGCTCGATGCGGCCATCGCGCAGGATGACGATCTTGTCGGCCATCGTCATCGCTTCGATCTGGTCATGCGTCACATAGACGGTCGTCGTCTTGAGCCGTTCATGCAGCTCCTTGATCTCGGTGCGCATCTGGACACGCAGTTTGGCATCGAGATTGGACAGGGGTTCATCGAACAAGAAGACCGACGGATCGCGCACGATGGCGCGGCCCATGGCGACACGCTGGCGCTGGCCGCCCGACAATTCGCGCGGGTATCGCTTCAGATAGGGCTCGAGATTGAGGATCTTCGCCGCCCATTTGACCTTCTCGTCGATCTCTGACTCCGGCCGCCTTGCGAGCTGGAGCGAGAAGCTCATATTATTGGCGACATTCATATGCGCATAGAGCGCATAATTCTGGAATACCATCGCGATATTGCGGTCCTTGGGATGCACGTCATTGACGCGTTTTCCCGCGATCTCGATGTCGCCCTTGGTGACCGTCTCGAGGCCGGCGATCATGCGCAAAAGCGTGGACTTGCCGCAGCCCGAGGGGCCGAGCAGCACCACGAACGAGCCGTCCTCGATATGGAGGTCGATGCCGTGGACGTCCGCCACATCACCGTAACTCTTGAAGACTTTCTTGGCCTAAACCGATGCCATCAGTTTCTCCCGTCCCTATTGCGGATCACGTGAGAGGAAATCATCGAGCAGACCTGCATCATCTGCGGGGCATATTTCATCGCATCCCGCCAGATCTTGCGCGGCAGCCCCATTTCGCTTGTCGTTACCGGTCCACCCGCTTCGCGTAAAGCCTTCTCCATCTCCTTGGGATCCATGGTGAAGGGCTTCAGCTCTTCGCGCAATTGCGGCCATAATTCAGCGAGCTTGGCATTGAACTCCTCCGCCCCCTTTCGATCGAAGGCCTTCTTCTTGGCTTCGGCATAGCACATCATGCCTATCTCGCGGCCATAGCGATCGATGAATTCCGCTTCGACGATATGCGTCGGCCTGATCCGCGGCGCCTTTTCGAGGCCCAATATCTCGGCCTGCAGTCTCGCAATGGCGAGCGAGGCGACGCCGACCTGCTGGCCATGCGTTGTGCCGGGATGGGCGGGGCCGGCAAACATGTCG
>VAZZ01000331.1 GCA_005884715.1 Alphaproteobacteria bacterium
CTTTGGCCGCCTGATATTTTACGCTGCATTCCTTCATCGACAGGCCGCCGCCGGTGCTGGTCGAGGCCTTGGTTGCCTTGGGCTTTTCAAATTCGGCCGAGGCTCCCGGACCGCACTGCTCCTTGCGGAAGTCGTTCCACTTCATGTCGCCAAGAGCGTTAGCTTCCTTGGCCGCCTGATACTTGGCGCTGCATTCCTTCATCGAAAGGCCTGAAGCGGTGTCCCCTGGGGCAGTTGCCGTCTTCTTCGTCTTGGTCTTGGTCACCTCGAACTCGGCTGAGGCACCCGGACCGCACTGCTCTTTGCGGAATTCGTTCCATTTCGTATCGCCAAGAGCGTTAGCTTCCTTGGCTGCCTGGTATTTAGCGCTGCATTCCTTCATCGAGAGGCCGGAAGCCGTATCGTCGCCCGTCGTGGCGGCCTTCTTCGTCTTGGCCTTGGTCGTCTCGATCTCGGCCGAGGCGCCCGGACCGCATTCGGCTTTGCGGAATTCGTTCCACTTCATGCCGTTGAGCATATCGGCTTCTTTCGCCGCCTGATATTTGGCGCTGCATTGTTTCGATGTCAGGCCGGTCTGCTGATCATTCTCGGTCGTCGTGGCCTTCTTGGTCTTGGACGGTTTCGCAGCAGGCTGATCGTCGGCCGCATTGGCCGCGCAGTGCGTCTTGCGGAAATCGTTCCATTTCATGTCGCCAAGCGTGCCGGCTTCCTTGGCCGCCTGATATTTGACACTGCATTCCTTGGTGGTGAGCGCGTTGGCAGGCGCCACCGCGAAGCAGGCGGCGGCAAGTGCAATGCCTGCCAGGGCTGTCAGACGAATCATATGCATAATGGCCTCCATTGATGCCGTTGGCACCTGGACCACATCCTAACAAAAACGTGATGGCGAAAAAAGGCGCCGTCTCGATTGAAGTTAGAATGGGAGCAAAAAGGGTTAAGCGGAACCGGCAAATTCGGCACGCCGGTAGCCCTGCAGATAGAGCAGGGCGGTTAAGTCACCATGCGTAACGCTGACGGAGGCGGCTTCGCGCACCTTGGGCTTGGCATGAAGGGCGACGCCCAGCCCGGCCGCCTTGAGCATCGGGATATCATTGGCGCCGTCGCCCACCGCGAGTGTGTCGGCAAGAGCGATGCCCTTCTCGCGGGCGATCTGCCGCAAGGCGGCATGCTTGGCGTCCTTGCCGAGGATGGGCTCGCGCACCTCACCGGTGAGCCTGCCATCCTGCATCAAAAGCTCGTTGGCGCGGTGTTCATCGAAGCCCAGATGCTTGGCCACATGGCCTGTGAACTGGACGAAGCCGCCCGAAACAAGGACGGCATAGGCGCCTTGGGCCTTCATGGTCGCAACCAGCGTTTTTCCGCCAGGCCTGAAGGTGATCCGCTCCCTCAGGATCCTGCCGATGGCGTCTTGCGGCAGATCCTTTATCAGCGCCAGACGCGCTTTAAGTGCCGTCTCGAAATCGAGTTCACCCTTCATGGCGCTGGCGGTGATCACCTTGATCCGGTCGCCAACGCCGGCAAGCGCACCCAGCTCGTCGATGCATTCCTGGCCGATCATGGTCGAGTCCATGTCGGCGATGAGGAGGCGCTTGCGGCGGTTATCCGCGGCCAGGAGCGCAACATCGATAGGCTGATCCTTGACCAGGCGGCCGATCTCGGCGCGCTCGCCGGCTGAAAGCGAGCGTGAGGGAAATTGCAGTGCTTCATTCTCATGCAGCCACTCAGGGGCTGAGCCGGTCAATTCGCCCGCTGCCTTGGCGATCGCCGGACTGATTGCGCGCGAGCCCGGGGCTGCTATGAGAATGACGACGGAGTCCATCCAACCATGCCTTCGGAAAAACGAGCGGTGCTTATCGCAGGACCGACTGCCAGCGGCAAGTCGGCGCTTGCCATCGCGCTCGCCCATGAACGGAATGGCGTCATCATCAATGCCGATGCGATGCAGGTCTATCGTGAATTGCGCATCCTGACCGCGCGGCCAAGCGATGAGGACGAAGGGCAAGTGCCGCACCGGCTCTATGGTCATGTTGCGGGGGCCAGCGCCTATTCGGTGGCGCGCTGGCTCGCCGATGCGGCAGCCGAGATCGAGGCGGTATGGCGCTCAGGGGGCGTTCCGGTGATCGTGGGCGGCACCGGCCTCTATTTCAAGGCGCTGGAGCAGGGGCTTGCCGACATTCCACTGATCTCGCCCGATATCACGGCGAAATGGCGGTTAGCCAAGGGCGACCTCCATGCCGAACTTACCAAGCGCGACCAGGGAGCTGCCGCCCGGCTCAATCCCAATGACCGGCAGCGCATCATTCGCGCCCTCGAAGTCTTCGAGGGGACCGGCAAGCCGCTGGATCACTGGCAGCGCGCGGCCCAGAGCGCAGCGGTGCTGGCAGGGGTCGAGATCGAACGGATATTCCTCAATCCGGAGCGCAGGATCCTCCATGCCAGGGCGAATGAGCGCTTCGCCCGGATGGTCAAGGAGGGCGGGATCGAGGAAGTAAAGGCGCTCCTGGCACTCGGCCTTGACGCGAAACTGCCGGTCATGAAGGCCATCGGCGTCAAGCAGCTGGCGGCCTGGCTCTCAGGCTGGCGGGGCCTCGACGAGGCGATCGCGGCCGGGCAGACCGCCACCCGCCAGTATATCAAACGCCAGCTCACCTGGTGGCGTCACCAGATGCCGGGGTGGGAAGAGAGATGCGCTTGACGTTTTCCCAATGGGCCATTACAAGGCTCGCCATGAACCAATCTTTCGTTCTTATCGTAGGAATGCGCGTCGCCGGGGCAGCCTAAGCTGCCGCGATACTGGCTGACGCGCAACAGGCTCCCTCGGGGGCCTTTTTTTATTGCCCGCGATGGAACGGAAGCGTGACGGAAAGAGGAAGGACGACGACGATGGCTGGCCGAAGCGATGAGCAGATGACGGGCGCCGAGATCATTCTCAAGGCACTGGCGGACCAGGGGGTCGAACATATATTCGGCTATCCGGGCGGCGCCGTGCTCCCGATCTATGACGAGATCTTCCAGCAGGAGAAGGTGAAGCACATTCTGGTGCGTCATGAGCAGGGCGCCACCCATGCGGCGGAAGGCTATGCCCGTTCGACCGGTAAGCCAGGCGTGGTCCTCGTCACCTCCGGCCCCGGCGCCACCAATGCGGTCACCGGCCTGACCGATGCGCTGATGGATTCCATTCCGCTCGTCTGCATCACCGGCCAGGTGCCGACCCATCTCATCGGCAATGACGCCTTCCAGGAATGCGACACGGTCGGCATCACCAGGCCCTGCACCAAGCACAATTATCTCGTGAAGAATGTGAATGATCTGGCGCGCATCCTGCACGAAGCCTTCTATGTCGCGACCACGGGCCGTCCAGGTCCCGTCGTCGTCGATGTGCCGAAGGACGTCCAGTTCGCCAAGGGCACTTACATCGGACCGGGCAATATCCAGCACAAGACCTATCGGCCCAGGATAAAGCCCGACCAGAACGTGGTCAGGGCGGCGGTCGATTTGATCGCTAGCGCAAAGAGACCGATTTTCTATACTGGCGGCGGCGTCATCAATTCGGGCCCGGGAGCCTCCAAGCTGCTGCGCGAATTCGTGAAGATGACCGGCTTCCCGCTGACTTCGACCCTGATGGGGCTCGGTGCCTTTCCGGCCGGCGACAAGCATTGGCTCGGCATGCTCGGCATGCACGGCACCTACGAAGCCAATATGGCGATGCATGGTTGCGACGTGATGATCAATATCGGGGCACGCTTCGATGACCGCATCACCGGGCGCGTCGATGCCTTCTCGCCCCATTCGCGCAAGATCCATGTCGATATCGATCCTTCGTCGGTGAACAAGAATGTTCCTGTCGACCTGCCGGTCATCGGCGATTGTGCCCATGTCCTGGAAGACATGATCAGGGTGTGGAAGGCGCGCCAGCATCAGGTCGACAAGCCGGCGCTCGCCCAATGGTGGAAGCAGATCGATCAGTGGCGTTCGCGCGACAGCCTCAAATACAAACCGCGCAAGGATGTCATCATGCCGCAATATGCGATCGAGCGGCTTTATGCGCTGACCCGCGGCAAGGATGTGTACATCACCACCGAAGTCGGCCAGCATCAGATGTGGGCGGCCCAGTTCTTCAAGTTCGAGGAACCCAACCGGTTGATGACGTCGGGAGGTCTCGGTACCATGGGCTATGGATTGCCCGCCACGATCGGCGTGCAGATGGCGCATCCCAAGAGCCTCGTCGTCGACATCGCCGGCGATGCCTCGGTGCTGATGACGATGCAAGAAATGTCGACCGCCGTGCAATATCGCCTGCCGGTCAAAATCTTCATTCTGAACAACCAGTATATGGGCATGGTAAGGCAGTGGCAGCAGCTCCTGCACGGCAACCGTCTGTCGGAGAGCTATTCCGAAGCGCTGCCCGATTTCGTCAAGCTCGCCGAGGCCTATGGGGCGGTCGGCATGCGGGCGGAGAAGCCGGCGGAGCTCGATGATGCGATCAAGGCGATGATCGAGATCAACCGGCCGGTGATCTTCGATTGCCGGGTGGCGAGCCTCGCCAATTGCTTCCCGATGATCCCCTCCGGCAAGGCGCATAATGAGATGCTGCTCGGCGAAGACGTGCCGGATGCGGAAATCGAAAAAGCGATCGGCGCCGAAGGCAAAGTCCTGGTCTAAGGATCCGCCTATTTCCTCGATGATCGCAAGCGGGCGGTCGAAACTCATACGCTGTGCGTCGTGGTCGATAACGAGCCCGGCGTACTGGCGCGGGTCATCGGCCTGTTCTCAGGCCGCGGCTACAATATCGACTCGCTTACCGTCTCCGAGACCGAGCATGAGGCCCATGTCTCGCGCATCACCATCGTGACATCGGGCACCAGCAATGTGATCGAGCAGATCAAGGCGCAGCTCGAGCGCATGGTGCCAGTCCATTCGGTGGCCGATCTCACCGTCCAGGGCAACGCTATCGAGCGCGAGCTGGCGCTCATCAAAGTGACGGGGAAGGGCGAGAAGCGCATGGAATCGCTCAGGCTCGCCGATGCGTTCCGCGCCCGGGTCATCGATGCAACGACGGAGAGCTTCGTGTTCGAACTGACGGGCAAGACCAGCAAGGTCGACCAGTTCATCTCGCTGATGCAGCCTCTTGGTCTTGTCGAAGTATCGCGCACCGGCATTGCCGCCATTTCGCGAGGGCCGGAAGGCATGAAGATCTGACACACACAGATGACCGCAAGGAGGGCATCTCCTTGTGGCCTCGCGGCAAATCACAAAAGGCTTTCGTGCATCAGGAATTTGCCGCTCGCGCTGCGCGGTATTGCTGTCACCCGAACGGGCGTGGCTTTGATCAGGGGCGAAAAATTCTGAGTGATCAGCGGCTGAATGTCGGCATCGCTGAGGACGACTTCCGGTGACAATGGAACGTAAATAAAATCAATTTCCAACCGGGATCTTTGCAAAAGTTTGTATTCTCGCACACCCAAGGCGACCACGTCGTCGGCATCCACCATGGGGACGATGCGCGAGCCATCCGGTAGCCGGAAGAGATTCTTCTCCCTGCCCACGATCCTGATAAAGGAGTAACCCGACTTTCGGCACCCTGTATCCGCACCCATCTCGGCGAAATCGCCAAGCTCATAGCGTAATAAGGGCATGGCCAGATTGTAAAGCGGGGTGACCACTACGCGCCCCATGCTGCCCGGCATCACCTGCTTGTTGTTTTCATCCAAGATCTCAACGATCAGGTGCCGGTCGGCCACATGATAGTTCCCGCAATCATTGCATTTGCCGGCAACGATGCCGGTCTCGACGCTTCCATAGGAATCGTAATGTGCACAATCAGGCAAGCCGGCAATCAACCTCGTCAGCTCAGGCGGGACAACCTCACCGACAGTCGATATGAGCCGAAGGAAATCGAGCGGGGGCCTCAGTTCCAGGATCGAAACCGCCTGCGACGGAAACAGACTGATGTGCGAGCATCGTGTGCGGCAGAGGAGCTCAATGGTTGGCCGCGGTTCTCTGAAGTAGATTGTCCAGCTATTCGCGCTCTCCTCATTGCGTCTCACTTTGCCTTGCAGACCTTCCTTCGGAGAAGAAAGTGCGCGAATGAAGCCCGTCTGGCGATCAAACCCCCATCCCTGCCGCAAACGCGCATTTTCATCAGCGTTCATGGAAAAATGTACCTTCGTCTTCTTGATCTTGGCTGCCATACCAGTCGATCCTGAAGTGAACTTGTCAATCACCAGCCCCTCAGAGGGCGGAACATAGCTTGAATAGAAGGCCGACGTATTCGACTTCACCGCCGCCTGCAGCGTAAACGGCATTTCCATTCCGAAAGCGCTTTGCCCAGTCCTGATCCCGATAATAGGATGAATGCATCGCAGCGTGACTGAGGAGCCGAGCGACCGCGATCTCACGTTCACGTCCGGGGCTCATCTACGCCTGCACAGTCTGGCGACTCCCATGAGGGCGCGTTGGGTTCAGGACAATTCGGGCAAATAGCCGAACCGGCGCATCTGAACCTGATGCGCCGTCACAATCCGACGGATCTGGCTGCGCGTGAGCGCGTGCTTCCACTGATTGGCCGTGCCTTCGCGGAAGAACTGCTTGGCAACTTTCGGGCGCTCTTTGAACCCTTCCTCGCTTTCTTGCTTCTGCAGGCGCTCGAAGGAAGACAGCTCGATGGCTTGCGACAGCTGCTCGTCCGTCGGCAACATCAATAGATGGCGGGCGAGGGCGCCAAAGATTGCCTTGGGATCCGCGATCATGTCTTCATAGCGCATGACATAGACGGCGCGGTTCTGCTTGCGAGTCCAGCTATAGACATGCTCGCTCCAGGACCCGTAGACCTCGTAGACCGACTTTTCCGTTATTTTGGTCTCAAGGCCCTTCTGTTCCATGTGCTCGATTGCATCATCAATGGACCGGCCCATGTGATGTGAGTAGGAGATCGCGACATCGAGCGGATTGCGCACGATATAGATGGCGCCGGATGTGACGGCCGAGTTGATGGTCGGCACGCCGCGGTCGATCATCAAGGCATTGTGCGTCTTGACGAAGCTCAGGCCATCAGTCTGCTCGGCGATCATTTCCTGTACCCGGGGCCTGACTGCGGCGATCTCGGCACGATCAGCCTCGTGTGGGTCCTTGTTGAGGAGCTCCTTGTACATCTCAAGCGAGATGTCCCAGGTCGAATACTCGTTCATCGCGTTGATGTTCTGTTCGCCGCCGGCCTCGCCATTGAGGATCTTGATCAGGTTATGGAGAAAGGCGCGCGTCCAGGTGTTGCCCGATTTGGGATATGAGGCGATCCATACGATGCCTTTCGGCGCTTCGCTGCTGTGCGGCTCGGCGGTCAAGACTGGTCCTTCTCCCCGCGTACAATCCGGTAGAGAGCGCCGGCGGCAAGGGGCGTGGTGATTTCGCTTTTCTCGCCGGTCGGCCAGAAGATTTCGAGCCTTGTGATCTGCTTCTCCGCTCCGAGGCCGAAATAGATCTTGGGCGATGCGGGCGCTAATGCCAAAGCGGTTGCCGGCGTGATCTTCAAGGGCGAAGGCAATGGGATTGCCGTTCTGTGTATTGTTGATAAAGGCCATGACAGGACCGTTTACAGCCTGGCCGATCATGTCGAGATCGCCGTCATTGTCGATATCGATCGTCGTTACCGACGGCAGGATCAGATATTCATCGACGCCGAAAGAGTGCGAGACCTCTTCGAATTTTCGGTTGCCCAGATTGTGGTAGAACAGGTTAGGAGGAATTTGATCGTTGATAATCCACTGGCCATTGGTGATGTAGACGTCCTGGAGGCCATCGAGATCGAAATCGGCCATCTTCACATCCCAGCTCCAGCCGCCGATATCAAGGTTCCATTTCTTGGCCTGATCCTCGTATGTGCCATTGCCCTTGTTCACCAGAAGCACGTTCCAGCCCTTGATTTGCGGGATGTTCTCTGCGTATTCCGCTGCGCTCGGCTGTATGCTGGGGCGGAAATGCACTTCGCAGAGCTGCTTGGCGCGAGGCTGGCTGGATTTGATATAGCCGCAGATCGAGCGGTCATTCTTCTGGATAGCGACATCCTTGATCATCATCGCCTTGCATTCGGCCTCGAAAACCTTATCGCGCTGGGCGCAATTGAAAGCATCGGCGAGCTCGACCTGCCTGCCGCCAAGCTTGTACCATTTTTTTGTGTCGATGTTCTCCTGGCAGCGGCGCTTGTCGCCGCCATGCTTGATCGCGTCGCAATATTCGGCAATCGGCCTGAGCTTGAGCTTGTCGGATATACCGTCGGCGCGCCCGGCGATCTGCGAGATGTAGATTTCCGGCATCAGATCATTGTCGAGATCCGCCGTCTTGACGCTCATGCTGGTGGTCGTCGTCACGGGGATTATACCGTCCGTTGATTTGATGCGGCGGAAATTCCCTTTGCCGTCACCCAGAGAAAAGATGTCCGGCTGGTCGAAGTCATTGGCTTCGATCAGATCAAGATTTCCATCGAGATTGAAGTCGGTGAGCAGGACACTCAGCGTCTCGCCGGGCATGCCATCGAGTTCTTGCGCATGATCGCCGGTGATCGTTCCGCCGTCGTTGAACACCACGCGGTTCGTCGATTCCAGACCCGGGATGCGGCGGTACCAGCCAGACGACCAATGGCCGAACACGACATCGAGGTCACCGTCCTTGTCGATGTCGCCGAAAGAAAGAGCCTGGGTCAGCACAGCATCGGGGCGGTCCTTGATCTGCTGCAACCGTTGGAACTGGCCTTTGTCGTTCCACAGGACGAAATTGCCGAGCTGGTAGGTGGTGAATACCAGGTCCAGCCACCCGTCATTGTTGAGATCGACGGAAGCCACAGTGAATATCGGCAGGGAGCGGATGTTGGCGGGAAAATCAGACCCGGCAGTGAATTTGCCTTTGCCGTCGTTCCAGAAAAGCGACAGACCACGATCTGTCGAGGCCAATACGATGTCGTCGTCGCCATCATTGTCGAAATCACCCGAGGCGGTGCCGCGGCCTTCCCAGAAGGGCGGCCAGAGGTCCTTCATCGAGAATTCGATGGGGCGATAAATCCCGATGTCGCCGGCCTCAATCCGGGAAAACGGCTTGTCGCCCGGCGGTGAGCGTTTGGAAAAGGGCAAACGGGTGATGGTCAGCTGCTTGCCATCGCTTGTCGCTTGCTTGTCAATTTTGAGCAATTTCTCGGCACCACCCGGCGCCGGTG
>VAZZ01000326.1 GCA_005884715.1 Alphaproteobacteria bacterium
GCGCGCTCTTCATGGAAGTGGGCGTCGATGCCGATTTCGGGATCGTGCGGCTGCGCCGCGCAGTGGGCGTCTATTCGGCCGGCCGGATCATCAACCCCAAGACCGCGGCCAGCCAGATGACCGGCGGAATGATCTGGGGCTGGGGCATGGCGACCATGGAAGGTACGGAGTTCGAGCCGACGCACTGCCGCTGGCTGGCCAAGAACCTCTCCAACGTCATGGTCCCGGTCAATGCCGATATCCCCTCCGACCTGACCATCCGCTTTATCGACGAGCACGACCCGCTGGCGAGCCCGATCGGCGCGCGCGGCATCGGCGAACTAGCCGCGACCGGCGTGGCCGCGGCGGTGGCGAACGCGGTCTATGACGCGGTGGGTGTCCGGGTGCGCGACCTGCCGATCACGCCGGCGAAGATCCTGGCGGGCCTGGGCCGAGCCTAGAGCTAGATGAGTTAAGCCGACCCACCTTCCTCGTCCTGAGGTGCGAGCGCAGCGAGCCTCGAAGGACACGCTGCAACAAAATCGCTCTATCCTGGTGGGCGCTTCGAGGCCCGGCTGCGCCGGGCACCTCAGCGTGAGGGTAGTGGGAGAAATAATTCTGTCTGGAGCCTCTCGAAGCTCTGGGCGATGCGGTTCACCTTGGCGAGGGTTTCCTCATATTCATCCGGAGGCGACGATTTGGCGGTGATGCCGCCGCCGCCCTGGAAATGCGCGTTCCCCTTATGAAAGAGGACCGTGCGGTTGCGCGGCACATTCTCGATCTCAGCGATGATTTCCTGGGCGCGGATCTTCGGCGCTCCGGTGATCGAGCCGCCCGGAAAGCAGGCGGCAATGAGATCGCCGCGCGTCCTGCCATTGGCGAGACGGCCGGTGACCACCGAGGTCAGATGATGGACGGAGGCATAGGTCTCAAGCCCGCAGAGAACCGGCACCTGCACGGAGCCCGGCTCGGCGACGCGCGAGAGATCGTTACGCAAGAGATCGACGATCATCACATTTTCGGCGCGGTCCTTGCGGCTGGCGAGAAGCTCGGCCTTGAGCATGGCATCGACGCGCGGATCGGGATCGCGCCGCCTGGTACCCTTGATCGGACGCGCCTCGGCCAAAGCGCCATCGAAACTGATGAGGCGCTCGGGCGAACTCGAGGCGATCCTGACGGCACCATAATCGAGCCAGGCACCGAAGGTCGCGGGGTTGTATGCGCGTAGAGCAAGATAGAAGGCGAGCGGATCGAAGCTCGCCGGCATGGCGGCGGAAAAGCGCTGCGAGATATTGGCCTGGAAAATATCACCGGCGAGGATGTAATCGATGGTGCGCTTGACCGCCGCCTCATAATCGGAACGGGTGAAGTTCGATCGCCAGCCTTCGATGAGATTATCGCCCGCGAGATCAGGCGCGCGCGCCAGGCACAAAGCTTCGATCTCGGCTATGCGCCGCTCGGCGCAGGCGATGCGCTCCTGTTGGCCGGTCTCGGGAAAGCCGGTCGATATGATCCAGCAGCGCCGCGCATGATGATCGAAGGCGATGATCGTATCATAAGCGTGCAACGTGACGGGCGGGATGTCGGGGGGCGGCGTGCGAGCCTTGATCTGCGGTTCAAGCAGGCGGGCGAATTCATAGGCGATATAACCGGCGAAACCGCCCTGGAAAGGAGGAAGACCGTTAACGGGCGACAATTTCCATCGCGCCAGGCGCCGGTCGAGGCGCGCCAGCGCGGCTTCTCCGCTTTCGACTTCCGCAAGCGTAAAGGTCTCGAAGGGATCTGCCGCGATATAGGAATAACGCCCGAGTTCGCCTTGCTGCACTGCGCTGTCGAGAAAGGTCAGGTCCCTCTGGCCGACAAAACGGCGCATCACGGCGACGGGATCGCCATAAGCAATCTCGCGCCAGAGCGGTTCGTCAGTGGCGGTCGGGACATGTTTCATGGGCGGACCATATAGCGCGGGATCAGGAAAAGTGGATACCGGTTTTCCGTCCGATCCCGCGCTCATTCATAGGAATTCGATCACGTATCACTTCAGATCGTTCGATCTGAAGTGATCGTGATCTATCATTGCGCGGGCTTTCTGCCATGGGCTTGTCCATCATCGGCAGTTGGCGCAAGGCTTCGGCAATGCCTGCCGATTCCCTCAATCTCGCCGATGTGCTGCTGCCTCTGGCACTTGCCGGGGCCTATAGCTATGCCGTACCGCAAAGTCTCGTGATCGAGCCCGGCGACTATGTGGAAGTGCCGCTTGGACCGCGCTCCTACATTGGTTGTGTCTGGCGGCTGGGGGCGGGCGATGGCGGCGGCAAGACCTTGCGCCCGATCATCCAGAAATTCGATGTGCCGCCGCTCGCCGGCACGCATCGCGCTTTCATCGACTGGGTGGCAAATTATTATATCGAGCCGCTCGGCAATGTGCTGAGGCTCTGCCTTCGGGCGCCCGGCGCCTTCGGTGAAGCGAAGCCTGAGATTGCTTATCGCATCGGAGCGAGCCAGCCCCAGAAACTCACCCACCAGCGCGCCCGGGTGCTCGACATCGCCCGCGAAGGCTTGGCGATGAAGGCCTCCGAGCTGGCGGAACTCGCCGGTGTCGGCACATCGGTGGTGAAGGCGCTCGCCAAAGCGGGCGCGCTCGAAGCCGTCGCCTTGCCGCCGCATCGCGCCTTTGCCCCGCCCGATCTCGCGGCAGGAAAGCTCACACTGTCACGCGCCCAAGAGGAAGCGGCGCAGCTCTTGCGCGCCACGGTGGCGCAACGTGGCCACAGCACCATGCTGCTCGATGGCGTCACCGGCTCGGGCAAGACGGAAGTTTATTTCGAAGCCATGGCGACAGCGCTCGCTTCAGGCCGCCAGGTGCTGCTGCTCTTGCCCGAGATCGCGCTCACCCAGCAATTCATCGAGCGGGTCGAACGG
>VAZZ01000327.1:0-2017 GCA_005884715.1 Alphaproteobacteria bacterium
GCAATTCATCGAGCGGGTCGAACGGCGCTTCGGCGTCGAGCCGGCGCAGTGGCATTCCGCCATGCGGCCGCGCGAACGCGAAAGAGTGTGGCGCGCGGTTGCCGAAGGCAACGCGAAGATCATCGTGGGCGCGCGCTCGGCCCTGTTCCTGCCCTGGGCGAAGCTCGGTCTCGTTGTCGTCGATGAGGAGCATGAGGGCGCCTACAAGCAGGAAGACGGCGTGCCCTATCATGCGCGCGACATGGCAATCGTCTATGGGGCGCTTGGCAAATTCCCGATCGTGCTGTCATCGGCGACGCCGTCGCTCGAAAGCCTGGTCAATGCCGAACGCGGACGCTATGGCCATGTGCGCCTCGATGCCCGCCATGGTGAAGCCGAATTGCCGCCGAGCCACATCATCGACATGCGCAAAGCGACGCCGCCTGCCGGATCATGGCTGTCGGAACCGCTGGCCGAGGCGGTGGCCGAAACCCTCAATAGCGGCGACCAGGCTCTGCTCTTCCTCAATCGGCGCGGCTATGCGCCCTTGACCTTGTGCCGCGCCTGCGGACATCGCATCGATTGTCCCAATTGCGCCGCCTCTCTGGTGGAGCACCGGTTCCGCAAACAGTTGATGTGCCATCATTGCGGTCACACCCAAGCGATACCGCCCCAATGTCCCAAATGCGCGATACCGGGCAAGCTCGTGCCCTGCGGGCCGGGGGTCGAAAGACTGGCCGAGGAAGTGATGCAGCGGTTTCCCGAGGCGCGCCTCACCATTCTGTCGAGCGATCTGGCGCGGGGCAGCCTGCTGAAAGACGCCATCCGCGAAGTGTCGGAGGGTGTGCATAATCTCGTCATCGGCACGCAACTCGTCGCCAAGGGCCATCATTTCCCACATCTGACGCTGGTCGGCGTGGTCGATGCCGATCTGGCGCTCGATTCGGGCGATCCGCGGGCGGGCGAGCGCAGCTGGGCGCAAATGGCGCAAGTGGCAGGGCGCGCCGGGCGCGGCGAGAAGCCGGGCCGGGCACTCATCCAGACCTATCGCCCTGAACATCCCTTGATGCAGGCGCTCGCCAAGGGCGACCGCGACGGGTTCCTCGCCGAGGAGAAGCGCTTGCGCGAAGGAGCCGAGCTTCCGCCCTATGGCCAGCTCGCCGCCATTGTCATTTCAGGAAGGGATGGGCATGAAACCGAGCGCTTCGCCCGCTCGCTGCAGCCGCTCGCCCCCGATGGTGAGGGCGTGCATGTGCTGGGCCCGGCGCCCGCACCCCTCCATCTGGTGCGCGGCCTCTTTCGCTGGCGCTATCTGGTGAGGGCCCGGCGCGGCATCAATGTCCAGGCCTTCATCCGGGCCTGGCTTGCCGAAGTGAAGCCGAAGGGCTCGGTGAGGCTCGCCATCGATGTCGATCCCTACAGCTTCCTATGACTCGATTGGAACTCTCTTTTTGCGCATCGGATTATCCGAAAACCGCTGCGCACTTTTCGGTCCGATGCTCTTGCCAATTAATGCACCATCTGGTTACTTGTGAGGCATGGGCAGAGCAGGTGACCCTCTGATGTATGATTATGTGATAGTCGGCGGCGGATCGGCGGGCTGCGCGATGGCGGCGCGGCTCAGCGAAATGCCGGATGTGAAGGTGCTGCTCGTTGAAGCGGGGCCGTCCGACCGCAATCCCTATATCCATATGCCCTGCGGCTTCTTCAAGATGACCGGCGGGCCGCTCACCTGGGGCTATAAGACCGCACCCGCCCGCCATGCCGGCGGACGCCAGATGGTCTATCCGCAGGCGCGCGTGCTAGGCGGCGGCAGCTCGATCAATGCGCAGGTCTATACGAGAGGCGCGCCTGAAGACTACGACAACTGGGCCAAGGAAGATGGCTGCGCAGGGTGGTCATGGTCAGCCCTCAAGCCCTATTTCGTGAAGTCGGAAGATAATGACCGTCTCGACGGCGACATGCATGGAAAGGGCGGTCCGCTGGGCGTCTCGACCCTGAAAGAGCCCAATGTCATGACCAAGGCCTTCGTCGAAGG
>VAZZ01000327.1:2185-3675 GCA_005884715.1 Alphaproteobacteria bacterium
TTTCGTGAAGTCGGAAGATAATGACCGTCTCGACGGCGACATGCATGGAAAGGGCGGTCCGCTGGGCGTCTCGACCCTGAAAGAGCCCAATGTCATGACCAGGGCCTTCGTCGAAAGCGCCCAAGAATTCGGCATGCCATTCAATCCCGATTTCAATTCGGGTTATCAGGAAGGCGTCAATGTCTATCAGATGACGATCCGCGATGGCCGCCGCTGCAGTGCCGCGGTCGGCTATCTGAGGCCGGCGCTCAAGCGGTCGAATCTTACGGTCAAGACCGATGCCTTCATCACCAGGCTCGTCGTCGAGAAGGGCCGCGTTACGGGCGTCGCCATCATCGAGAAGGGCCGTGAAAACATCATCACCGCCGAGCGCGACGTGATCCTGACTGCCGGGGCCATCGGCTCGCCGAAACTCCTGATGCTGTCAGGCATCGGCCCCGCCGCACATCTCGAGAGCAAAGGCGTCACCGTCCAGCATGATCTGCCGGGTGTCGGGCGGAATCTGCAGGACCACATGGCGAGCGACATCGTGTGGCAGCTTAATGGGCCCTACTCCTATGACAAGTACAAGAAGCTGCACTGGCAGGCGATCGCCGGCGTGCAATATCTCCTGGCGCGCTCCGGCCCCGTCGCCTCGAGCCTGGTCGAGGGCGGCGCCTTCTGGTGGAGCGACCGGCGCGAGAAGACGCCCGATCTGCAATTCCACTTCCTGCCAGGTGCCGGCGTCGAGGAAGGTGTCGGCACGGTGCCCGGCGGCAATGGCGCGACCCTCAATTCCTATCATTTGCGCCCGCGCTCGCGCGGCTTCGTCGAGCTCTCGAGCAGCAACCCGCTCGATCCGCCCGTCGTCGATCCCAATTCCTTCGCCGAGACTTACGATCTCGACCGTGCCGTCGATGCGATCAGGATCAGCCGCGAGATCGGCCGCACGCGGGCTTTCAGCAAATATGTGACGCGCGAACATCTACCGGGTGATGAATGCCGTACCAAGGCTGACTATGAAGCATTCGCTCGCGCCGTGGCGCGCTCCGCCTATCACCCGGTCGCCACCTGCAAGATGTGCGTCGAGTGCGCGGCATCGATGGCCTGCGCCTGTGCGACAGCTCGATCATGCCGCGGCTCGTCTCATCCAACACCAATGCGCCGACGATCGCCATGGCCGAGAAGGCATCCGACATGATCAAGGGAAATCCGGCATTAGGTAGCAAACGCACCAAGTCAGGGTTGGGCATCCCCGTCGAACAGCGGTAACTTGTCCAGGTCGTCTAGTATGCGTTCGATGTCAGACCGGTGACTTTGCAGGGCCAGCTCTGAGGTTTTTAGTATGCCCTCTGCCTTTGTCATGGCGCTGCCCACGACCATACCAGACACAAAGGTATTCAGTTGGTCCTCAATGTTGGCTTCTGCTTCGTCAGCCTGCCGCTTAGCGGCCGCGAGTTGCTCAAGTAGATCTAATCTCTCGCCCATAAATTGAATAGTAGCACACTTAT
>VAZZ01000328.1 GCA_005884715.1 Alphaproteobacteria bacterium
AACCTCCTCACGGCGAAGCAGCCCTCATGAATGCCGTGGCCTCCTCCTCTCACCGTCTCGGCCTCACGCTGGTGGCGCTCGCGGCACTGTTCTGGTCGACATCCGGCATTTTCGTCCGACTGATCACCGCCGACCTGATGACGATGCTGTTCCTGCGCGGCCTCTTCTCAGGCTCAGCGGTGATGCTCGTCTATCTCGTGCTCGAGGGCAAAGCGGGATTGACGTGGCTAAAACGCCTGCCGGCGCCAGTCTTCGCCGTGGCCGCGCTCTCGACCATGAGCATGATCTCAGGCATCGGATCGATGCGCTATACGACGGTGGCGGAAGCACTCATCATCTATGCGACCGTTCCATTCGTGACCGCGGCCTTCGCCTGGATCTTCGTCGGCGAAAAACCTGGCGGGCGTACGCTGATCGCCAGCGCGATCGCACTTGGCGGGGTGGCGATCATGCTCAAGGACGCGTCGTGGGACGGCAGCCTGTTCGGCAAGGGCCTCGCCGTTCTCATGACGCTTGGCATGGCCGGCATGACGACCATCATGCGCGGCAACCAGAATGTGCCAATGCTGCCGGCAATGGCCTTGTCGGCATGGCTGTGCTCGTTCATCACCTTCTGGTTCGCTTCGCCTCTATCGATCGGAGCGCAGGATCTCTTTCTCGTCGCGCTCTTCGGCGTCGTGCAGAACGCCACCGGGCTCGTCCTCTATGCGATCTGGTCGCGCAAGATCCCGGCCGCCGAGGCGACGCTCATCGCCGCACTCGAAGTGCCTTTCACGCCGCTCTGGGTGTGGCTGTTCCTGGGCGAGGTTCCAGCAGGTGCTGTGCTCATCGGCGGCATCGTCGTGATGGCCGCACTGTTCGGCCACATCCTCACCGAAATGAGGCCCAGGAGAGCCCTACCGCCGCCGATATGATTACCGGGGCCACGGCTTGAAATGTTTAGCGAGCGCGACGCCCTGGCCTTGATAATTGGATTTGATATCGACGCCGTACAGCTTGGTGGGCCGACTTGTCGCAATCGGACTGTAGCGAAGCCACCCGACGATCTGGCCGTCCTCCAATATGAACGGCACGCCATGGGCTCTGACTTCGAGGACGGCCCGGCTCCCCTTCGCCTTGCGGTTCACCCATCCAAAGCCCGGATCAAAGAAGCCCGCATAATGCACGCGATATTCGCCTGAAGTCGCCTCATAGGGTATCATCTCTGCTGCGAGCTCCGGAGGAACCCCGACATCCTCTCGCGTGGCGAGGATGTAAAATTCGCCAGGTTCCAATTCAAGTGCTCCGCCGGTGTGGTCGAGTTTTTCCCAGAACTCTCGGGGATCATAGTGGTTGACGCGATCAACGTCGATCTCGCTCGTTGTTTCCTTGGCTTTGTATCCGACAATGCTGTTGTCACGGCCCATCAAGTCGACCGTGACCGGGATCAGCTCATTCCACGGCGGGATGCGCTCTCGGTCTTGGTCGCCACCGTCGACCAATTGTCCTGCCGCGTAGTATTCCTTCAATTTTTTCGGCCCAAGGTCGCTTTCCCCGCGCTGTAGCCGGACTTGCACCAAACGAGAGCCCTGACGAACACGGACATTGAATGTCAGGGGAGCGATCTCGACATATAACGGCCCAAGATAACGCTTCTCGATTTGATCGAATGCCGTCGCCTTGTCGGTGATGAGGCGAGTGAGGACGTCGAGTCGTCCCGTTGAGCTTTTGGGATTTGCTCGCCCCTCGACCGCACCCTTAAGTCCGACACGTTCTATTATCTCAACGACATAGACCTTGTTGCGCTCCAGAACAGCGCCTTCTGGCGATGAAAGGTCGATTGGCGGGCCCTTTCTGAGAGCCTCAACCCGACTCATCACGCTGTTGCCTGGCCCGGGCAGGAAACTCGCGTGCACGCAATGGGCAAAGCGGCCAAGCCGAAGATCAAGACTGGCAGGCTGTATCTGATCTTCCGAAATCGCCGGCATATTCGGGGAGCTCGGCGCGATTTCCATGCGTTGGATCATTTCGCGCAATTCCTGCGCAGGGAGAATGCCCTTGTCGCGCAACTGGACTACGTTTTCAGATGGCTGATCATTATCGTCGTCCACGGGGAACAGTCCCGGCAAGCGGTAATTTCTCCCAATATACCATACCATCCGCTTCGCCCCGTCTATTCTTCATTGAGCCTACACTCTTATTGGGTGGGCCTAGTCAGACAAGCCCAGCCTCCTGTGGATATCGTGGATACTCATACGATAAGCGATTCGGCCAGCATCTCGATACGGGCACTGTTCACTCCCGCTGCCGAACCACATGCGCAGGCAGCGCGCGCTGGCTGCGTCATGATGCGATAAAGGATTACTCGGCGGCTTCGGCCGCCTCGTCATCATCGTGGCGCGGGCGCAAGGACTGTTCCTTCTTCAGTTCCTCCGCCACCAGGAAAGACAGTTCCAGCGCCTGGGCCGCGTTGAGGCGCGGATCGCAGAAGGTGTGGTAGCGGTTGTTGAGGTCCTCATCCGACAAAGCACGCACGCCGCCCGTACATTCGGTGACGTCCTTGCCGGTCATCTCGACATGAATGCCGCCGGCATGGGTTCCTTCCGCCTGATGTACCGCGGCGAAGCGGCGCAATTCGGCCAGCACTTGATCGAAGGGCCGCGTCTTGTAGCCCGAGCGCGATTTGATGGTGTTGCCATGCATGGGATCGCAGGACCACACGACGATGCGGCCTTCGCGCTTCACCGCGCGGATCAGCTCGGGCAGATGCTTGTCCACCTTGTCGGCGCCGAAGCGGGTGATCAGCGTAAGGCGACCTGATTCATTGTCCGGATTGAGCACATCGATCAGCCGGATCAATTCATCCGGCGAGAGCGAAGGCCCGCATTTGAGACCGATTGGGTTCTTCACACCGCGGCAGAATTCGACATGGGCGTGATCGGGCTGGCGGGTGCGGTCGCCGACCCACAGCATGTGGCCGGAGGTGGCGTACCAGTCGCCGCTCGTCGAATCGATCCGGGTCAGCGCCTGCTCATAGCCGAGCAGCAGCGCCTCATGGCTCGTGAAGAATTCGGTCGAGCGCAATTGCGGCGCCGTATCGGGATTGATGCCGCAGGCGCGCATGAAGCCCAGAGCTTCGGTGATGCGGTCAGCCAGCGCCTGATAGCGCTCCCAGGCCGGACCGTCCTTCAGGAAACCAAGCGTCCACTTATGGACATGTTCAAGATTGGCGTAACCGCCTTGGGCGAACGCGCGCAGAAGGTTAAGCGTGGCGGCCGACTGCCGGTAGGCCATGATCTGGCGTTCGGGATCGGGACGGCGCGCCGCTGCCGTTGTGGCGAAATCATTGACGATATCACCCCGGTAGATCGGTAGTTCCTCGCCATTCACTACTTCCGTCGGCGAGGATCTGGGCTTGGCGAATTGCCCGGCGATGCGGCCCACCTTCACCACCGGCTGGCCGCCGGCGAAAGTGAGGATCACTGCCATCTGCAGGAAGACGCGGAAGAAATCGCGGATATTGTCGGCGGAGTGTTCAGCGAAGCTTTCCGCGCAATCGCCACCCTGGAGCAGGAAACCCTTGCCTTCCGAAACCTTGGCCAGTTTGCGCTTCAGCTTGCGCGCTTCACCGGCAAAAACCAACGGCGGATAGCCGGCAAGCTGCCTCTCGACGTCCGCCAGTTGGGCAGGATCGCCATAAACAGGCAGCTGCTTGACCGGTAGGTCGCGCCACGAGTTCGGTGTCCAGGCCTTAGCCATAGTCTCTACTCCACTTCATCCCGGAAACCCGTCCGGAGGCTGGCGGCTTATACACAGCTTGGTCCACCCATGCCAGTTCCGCCTGCCCTCGCCAAAGGATCATTAAACCCTCTCTGCCATAGTCGGCAAAGAGATCTGATCGAGGGCCGCCAATGCAAGATATTTTCGTCCAATCTCAATGGGATACGCTCTGGGCGTTCCTTCAGCGAGGGCGCCCGCCCTTATGGGTGCTGCTGGCGATCGTCGATGGTGGCTTCCTCGCCTTCTGGATCTATACGCGCCTGGTGAAGGACCGGCCGCTGAGGCCCGCCACCATTGGTTTCCTCAGGGCGCTTTTTATTCTCCTGAATACGGCCGTCGTATTTCGCGACGATACGCTGAGGATCATTCGCCCATTGCTCAGATATTTTATTTGAGATCGGATTCGAGCAAACGGCGAAAAGCCGCCTCGGCGGAGATATAGGCCTCCTGGCGCGCCACGCTCCAATAAGTCAGCTGCTCGATATTGATCGGCAAACCGGTCACCGCGCAAATGACGTGGTCGCCCTCGCTCAGCACCTGAAAGTCAGCGTCGAGATAGCGAAGCTTTGCCTCGCGGCCACGCGGCAGAAAGGGTTCGTGCCTGTTCATTGGTTTTCAAATAGCCTCTCCCGTTTCTCAGAACAATGACCCCTGGCCGCCTTCACGCGTTTTCCCAGTCTTGGTGGGTGAATGGGACGGGCCGCCAT
>VAZZ01000332.1 GCA_005884715.1 Alphaproteobacteria bacterium
GATCCTGCGCGATCTCTTCGCCGGCACGGACTACGTGCTCATCGAAGCGACGGATGGTGCCGCCGGGCTTTCCATGGCGCAGAGGCACAAACCGGATCTGATCCTCATGGATATCCAATTGCCCGTGCTCGACGGATATGAAGCGACCCGGCGCATCAAGGCCGATCCGGCACTGCGCCATATTCCAGTGATTGCGGTCACTTCCTATGCCTTGTCCGGTGATGAGGCGAAGGCCCGTGCTGCAGGTTGCGATGCCTATATCGCCAAGCCATTCAGTCCACGGCTGCTTCTGGCCAAAGTCCGTGAACTGTTGAAGTAGGGGAATAGGCTTGCACACCCCTCCTCGCATTCTGGCCGTCGACGACATGCCCGAGAATCTGGAAATCCTGCGCGTCCGCCTTGAGGCGAATGGCTATGAAGTCGTGACGGCATCGGATGGCGAGGAAGGGCTTGCCGCCGCGCGCCGGCTTACTCCCGACCTGATCCTTCTCGATGTCATGATGCCCAAGCGCGATGGCATCAGCGTGGTGCGCGAACTGAAGGCCGATCCGGCTCTGCGGACGATCCCTGTCGTCCTAGTCACGGCAATATCAGACACACGTGATGTCGTCGAGGGGCTCGATGCGGGAGGTGATGATTACTTGTCCAAGCCGTTCGAGCATTCGGCCCTCCTCGCCCGCGTACGTTCCATGCTGCGTCAGAAGGTTCTGCATGACAAGGTCCAGGAACTGGCCGAAAGCCTCGCGTCGTGGAACCAGACACTCGAGCAGAAAGTTGCGGCGCAGATTTCGGAAATCGAACGCGTCAACCGGCTGCGGCGGTTTCTTCCCGAGCAGGTCGCCAATCTCGTGGTCGCCTCGAGCGAAGCAGATGATCCGCTGAAGAGCCACCGACGCGAGGTGACAGTGGTATTCTGCGATCTGCGCGGCTTCACCGCTTTCGCGGAGATCGCCGAACCCGAAGAAGTGATGAACGTGCTCGCCGAATACCACGCCTGCCTCGGTGGGCTCGTTGACCGTCATGAAGGGACACTGGAAAGGTTTATTGGCGATGGGCTGCTCGTCGTGTTCAACGATCCGCTTCCTTGTGCCGATCACACCGAGCGTGCCGTGCACATGGCGATCGCCATGCGCGATGCCGTTGGCGAACTGTCGGCAAGGTGGCAGCGCCAGGGCCACTCGCTCGGCTTCGGCATCGGCATCGCCCGCGGTCACGCCACGATCGGAAAAATCGGCTTCGATCGACGTTCCGACTATGCCGTCATCGGCAGCGTGCCAAATCTCGCAGCACGGCTATGCGATGAGGCTAAGGCCGGCCAGATATTGGCAAGCCAGCGGGCGTTCATCCCGATCGAGCCCTATGTCGAAGCGCGCCCGCTTGGCGAATTGAAGCTCAAGGGTTTTCACCGCCCGATGGCAGCATTCGATATCGCCAGGTGGCTGACTTAAAGCTTCTTCGCCAGGATCAACCGGCCTTCGCCGGCGAATCCAAGGCGGCCATAGAATCCCTTCAGATCATGGGCGCCCTGTGCATAGGGCGTGAGCGTGATCTGGTAGGTCGTAGCGCCGCGTTCGGTAAGAAAGCTTTCGATGGCCGAGACAAGCAGGCGCGCTACTCCCTTTCCCCGCCATTCGGTTAGCACATAGAGATCGCCCATTTCCGCAGCCCAGCCGAATTCGATGCCGAATTCAAGCGACACCGTGGCGACACCAATGACCTTCTCCGAACTTTCAGCGATGAAGAGCCCGCAATTGTCGAGCCCGGCCATGATGGCGGCATTTCGCCTGATCACATCGTCCGGCGCGTCGAATTGTTCTTCACGGAAAAAGCGGATGAGAAGCTCCGCCGCCCCGGCGAGGTCATCGGTGCTGCCGAGGCGGCGGACCCGAATTGCGCTCATAGGAGGCCGAGCTCGATCAGCTCCTTGCGCATCTTGGCGGGTATATCCTTGCCGCGCTCGCCCTTGGGCAGGTCGCGCGGGACGTCCTCCTCCTTGAAATAGCGCCAGCCCTGGAAGGCCCGGCGCGGCATCGGATAGACGGGGAACAGCTGATGCTTGAATTCGATCCGGCAGCGCTCGATACCGTCCTTACCGGTCACCGGCACCAGATCGGCGATTGGTGTTCGGCACAGGATGACGCCGCGGATCACCCAATAGAGCGATCCGCCCGGCAGGATTTCATCCTTGCGGCGCGGAAACATGCGAGTCGTATGGCTGAATTTGTCGCGGCCGGCCTTGGAGTCCTTGAGCCAGCGATACATGTCGTCGATGTCTTCACTGCCGACGGAAAGCTTGATGATGTGCAGAGGCATGGGTCACGGTCATTCTTTGAAAGTCGCCATATTATGCTACGATCAGGGCATGCGGACAAACGGCCGTGTCACAGTTTTCCGCGAATGTTGTGAATAACCGGGAGATTGACCATGACCGTCGCCAAAGTCATCGAACTCACCAGCGCGTCCCCGAAAAGCATCGAAGATGCCATCGAACAGGGCGTCAAGCGCGCCGATCAGACGCTTGACCAAGTCGAGGGCGTGTGGGTGCAGGAGCTCAAGGCGACGGTCAAGAACGGCAAGATCGCCGAGTGGCGGGTCAATATGAAGGTGACTTTCCTGCTCAAGACCTGAGCCTGGCGCCGCGTTAATCAATTTCCTCGGAGGCGATCGTCCAGGTCTCCTGAAGTGCTGCGGTCTTCCAGGCCTGGAAGGCGGGCGTCGCCAGGACCGCGTCCATATATGCCCTGCTCTCGGGCGAAACCTTGATGTCATAGGTATCGAAGCGCGTGACTACCGGGGCGAACATGGCATCGGCATTGCTGAAGCCGCCAAACAGGAACCGTCCCTTCCCGCCATGGGCGCGGCGGCAGTCGCGCCAGAGCGCATCGATGCGGGCAATGTCGGATCTGACCTCGTCTGCCAGCACGATTGCCCTGCGCGGTCGGCGCACGTTCATTGGACATGCATTGCGCAAAGCGGCAAAGCCGCAATGCATTTCGCTCGCCATCGAGCGCGCTGCGGCTCGCGCGGCCTTCCCTACCGGCCAAAGCCTCTTGTCAGGGAAAATCTCGGCCATATATTCGAGGATGGCGAGCGATTCCCAGACGGTGAGCTTGCCGTGATGCAACACCGGCACCTTGCCGGCAGCCGAGTGCTCCAGGATGCGTTTCTTCGTTTGTGGAGCCCTGAGGGAAATGACCGTTTCATCGAAGGGAATATGCGCCATCGAGAGCGCCATCCAGGGTCTCAGTGACCAGGATGAATAATTCTTGTTGCCGATGATTAGATGCAGCTTCGCCATCCATCGTCCCCCAAAAAGGCGGCTAGAGTCGCCCTCCAACGGGTCGCGGTCAAGCAGTAAGAAATCAGATGTGATTGATGCGGGTGAGCGCCACGGCCGCCATGGCAAGGAGAGCCACTACATACATGTAGAAGATCGGCGGAATCCTGATCGCGCGGAACTGACACATACGCAACATGACACAAACTCCAATCCACCGATCATCGCACGAGATTCGTTAAGTAGAAGTGGAGAAGGCGTTTACTTGCCATTCACCATGTCACATCGATCGGGGCAAATAGAGATGAGCGAGGGAAGGAGATCGGAGAGGTCGACATAACTGCGATAGACGTCGGTCATTTGCGCGCGTTCGTGGGCGCGAACGGAGCGCAGATATGGAATGCCTCCTACGCCGTCAAGCCCCGAATTGGCGATGGCACCAATGATCAGGAAAACCGCCGCCAGCAGAGGAGCGCCGGTTCCGGCATAACCCGCTCCGATCATCGCAAAGGCGGCGACCGCATAGGCCCAGACAATCACCTTGCGCACGCCAATGCGCTCCGAGAGCTTGCCGAAAAAATAAGCCGTACACAGAACAAGCTGGCTCGCCGAAATCAGGATGCCGCTGGCTTCCTTGCCGAGATTGCCTTCGATCATGAGAAGCGAGCCATAGACGAAGAACGTCGTCCAGAAGCAGGACCGGCCGAAAGCAATGATCCAGGCGAGCCTGAGGCGCGGCTGACTGACGAAACGACCGACATTGACAAGCGGGTTTTGCGGCGCCGAGCTTGCGGCCTTGATGACGGGATGGGCGTAGAGCCTGAGATACCAGAAAACCAGGATCACCAGGCAGGATGTCGCGATGCACAGGAGCTGCGGGGCCCAGGGCCCATAGTTGATCCCCAGGAAGGGTCCGATGGTCCAGGACACGGTCGAGAAAGCGAGCCGCATCGGCTCGGAACGAACCAGGTCCACCTTGCGGATATGATCGAGAATATAGAGGGCGAGCGAAACATTGAGGGTTGCCGCACCGACATTGCGCAGATACATGCCGCCGACCTGGCCGAAAAGCGTATCGGTGCCAAAGGCGAGCGAAGCGAGGATCAGCCCGACCGCGCCGCTCGTATAGATCCAGCGCCGCGGCACATAGCGGAAGAGCATCGGCAAAGTCAGCGTCGACACCAGGACCGCAAGGCTTACGCAAGTGAACAGCACGCTGACTTTCTGGCTGCTCAGGAGAAGATCATGCGCCTGCACCGACACGACGGTCGCAATCAGTGCGCGGGCAAAGGATTCGACCGCGAAAAGTGCTGCAAAGGCCACGGCCCCACGTTTAGGCGGTGCGGCAGTCCAGATGATGGGAGCGGCTTCGGAAGCCATAGGCCGGAAAACTCGAGATGCGCTCGACAAGAACACCGCCGAGGCCGGATTCGCAAGGAATTTCAGGGCAGATCATGCATGCGCCGCCTTCATGGCTTGGCCGCTACTTCCCCTTTCGCTCAGGGGGCTCTATTGAGCGGCAATGGCTGGTTCAGAAAAACAATCCGTCGCCCTTGTCTCGATGGCCGCGAGCGGCGGCCTTGCCATCGCCAAGCTGATCGCGGGCCTGCTCACCGGATCGCTCGGCATTCTGTCGGAGGCCGTGCACAGTTTTATCGATTTCTGCGCCACAGTGATCACGTTTTTCGCCGTGCGCGTGGGTGACCAGCCGCCGGATGAGAGGCATCATTATGGCCATGCGAAATTCGAGAGTATCGCAGCACTTGCCGAAACCGGCCTGCTTCTCGCAACAACCGGCTGGATCGCTTATGAGGCGATCCACCGCCTGGTTTCCGGTGATACGCAAATTCTTCTCGCCTGGTGGGCTGCGGCGATCATCATTGCCTCGATCATCATCGATTTTTTCCGATCGCGTGCCCTGAGCCGGGTCGCCAAGGCGACGACAAGTGAAGCGCTGGCGGCGGACGCCCTGAATTTCACCTCCGACATGTGGAGCTCGCTGGCGGTCCTGGCGGGCCTCATCGTGACCTGGTTCGGATTTCCGGCGGCGGACTCGATTGCCGCCCTGATCGTCGCCGCGGTCATGGTGGTGATTGCACTTCGCCTCGGCAAGCGGACCCTCGATACGCTGCTCGATGCGGCACCGGGCTCGGCGACTGAGGACATTCGCAGGATCGTCGAGACGACGCCGGGCGTGCTGTCGCTCGAGCGGCTGCGCATCAGGCCTGCCGGAGCTACTCTCTTTACCGGTGTCGTGGTCTCGGTGCCGCGCACTATGCCGATCGATGTCATGATCGCTCTCAGGGAGAAACTTGCCCGCGACATCAGGGCCGCCTATTCCAATGCCGATGTCACGGTCACCACGGATCCGGTGGCGCTCGATGATGAAACGATAAGCCAGCGCGTGAGGCTCATCGCCCATCGCCAGGATCTCGCCATCCATCATTTGACCATCCAACGGGTCGGTATCAGGACCGCGGTCAGCTTCGATCTCGAGGTCGACGGCAAGATGACGCTTCTCGATGCCCATGAAAAGGCGACGGGACTCGAGGCCGCCATTCGCCGCGAACTCGGCGAGGATGTCGAGGTGGAAAGCCATATCGAGCCCCTGCCCGAAAAAGTGCTTCCCGGCGAGGACCTGGCGCAGCGCAGTAAGAAGGAGATCGAAGCTCTCCTGCGCAGGCTCGCGGCTGGTGAAAAGCGCGTCAGCGACATCCACAATGTGCGGGTACGGCGCAATCCGGAAGGCATTTTCGTGCATTATCACTGTCGCTTTTCGCCCGCCGAGGCGATCGAGACCGTGCATGAGATCATCGACCGGCTCGAGATGCAGCTGCAGCAGGCGAAGCCTGAAATAAGACGGGTAATCGCCCATGCCGAGCCGGTCGGCTATGCGCAGCATTAGGATGAGACGATTTCAGGATGACTCTTTTTCCAGGACCCTTACGCTGATGGATTACTTGAGTTCATCAGTATTCGGATAGGCACTGCATGAGAATTCTGCGCCGGGAAGATTACAAGGTGATGCCCTGGAAGAATGGCGGCGGCATCACCACCGAGATCGCGGTCTTCCCGCCGCAGTCGGGTCTCAGCGGCGGGCCCTTTCAGTGGCGAGTAAGCATCGCGGATGTGGCAGCGAACGGTCCGTTCTCCAAATTCGCCGGCTATGACCGCTTTATCATGCTGCTTGATGGCCAGGGCATGCGATTGGAAATCGACGAAGCCGACGCGCTTGACCTCCTGCCGTTTCGCCCCGTCTCGTTCTCCGGCGACTGGACAGTGAGAGGAACCCTGACGGGTGGCCCGGTGCGCGACTTCAATTTGATGGTGGCGCGGCAGTTCGGCCGGGGATCACTCGTCTGCCAAGCCCTTTCGTCGCCCTTGAACTTGATGAGTGATGGAACGACACGCCTCATTCATCTCATCGAAGGCGAGACTTCGATCGGCGGCCATGTACTGGCGTCAGGCGAAACGGCGATCCTGACCGGCATGGAGAGAGCAGTGCTTTCACCCCTAGCCTCCGATGTTCTTTTCGCCCTCTGTACTATTTATCACAGCGCGTGATCAGGAAAAGTGGGCACCGGTTTTCCGTCCGATCACGCGCCAAATCAATATGTTGGAGCAAATCCTTATCGCCAAAGTCTTCAACTTTGGCGGGATTTGCTCTACGGCCAGGGCGCGCGCATGTAGCGCAAATATGGCGTGCGGATGCCCTTCCTGGCATAGAAGCGCTGCAGCTTCTCATTCTTTTCATCGACCATCCAGTAGACCTGGCCGGCGCCCCGCTCATCGGCGTGGCGGTAGACGGCGTCGAGCAAGGCTTCGCCCGCTCCCTGGCCACGGTTCACTTCCATGACGAAAAGATCCTGCAAGAAGGCGATGTCCGATCCGGTCCAGGCAAAGGGAGAGAAACTCACAGTGGCAAAGCCGATGGCCTCGCCTGCGGCCGTATGAGCGAGAAGGATCAGCAGATCGCCATTGGGATCGAGCGCCCTTTGCCAGGTCCGCTCGGTGACCGCGTCGGGAACCGCACCCGACATATGAAGCTGCCAGAGCCGCCACAGCCTGATCCAGCGTTCCTTATCCCCGGCTTCTGCTCGCGCGACGCTTATGGCGCTCACACCAGCCATATCGCCGCCAACCCCAGGAATGAGAAGAAGCCCACGACATCGGTAACCGTGGTCACGAAAACGCCCGATGCGGTCGCCGGATCGATGCCGAAGTAGTCGAGCACCAGCGGCACCAGGATTCCACCCAGCGCCGCGGCAAAGAGATTGATGATCATCGCCGCGCCGATGACGAGGCCGAGCTTGTCGGAGCCGAACCACCAGAAGGCCATCGCCCCCACCAGAAGCGCGAAGATCAGCCCGGTGAGCAATCCCGAGGCGCATTCGCGCAATGTCACCTTGACCGCGTTGAAGGCGCCGAGATCGCGCCTGGCAAGTGCGCGCACCGCTACCGTCATCGTCTGGGTGCCGGCATTGCCGCCCATCGAGGCGACAATCGGCATCAGGACGGCCAAGGCCACCATCTGTTTGATGGTCGCATCGAAAAGCGAAATCACCCAGGAGGCGAGGATCGCGGTGAAAAGATTGAGCAGAAGCCAGGCAAATCGCGACCTTGTCGTCGTCCACACCGTATCGTTGATGGTCTCTTCCTTGCCGACACCACCCAAAAGCAGGATGTCTTCCTCCGCTTCGTCCTGGATGACGTCGACGACGTCATCGACGGTCAGCACGCCAACCAGGCGCTGATCGGCATCGACGACCGCCGCCGAGACCAGATTATATTGCTTGAACTTGAAGGCGATTTCCGCCGCCTCGTCGAGAACCCGGAACGTCGTCTGTTCCCGTTCCATGATGTCTGCGACCTTGCGATCGCGCCGGTTGCGCAGCACCCGGCTCACCGGCACGACTCCGATCAGGTGGAAAGCTGGATTGACGACGTAGATTTCGATGAAATCCTCGGGCAGGTCCCTTTCGGTGCGCATGTGGTCGATGGTCTTGCCGATCGTCCAGAATTCCGGAACCGCGACGAACTCCGTCTGCATCAGGCGGCCGGCGGTGCCTTCGGGATATTCAAGCGCCCGATTCAAGGTGGCGCGGTCCTCACGCGACACCTGGGCGAGGATCTCCTCCTGATCCTCCTTATCGAGATCCTCGATCAGATAGGCGGCATCATCGGTGTCGAGCTTCTTGATGGCGGAGGCGATGACATCGGCCGGCAAGGCTTCCATGAGCTGGTCGCGCACGCCTTCATCGAGTTCGGCAAGCGCCTCGACGTCGAAAGACCGGCCGAGTGCTGAAATCAGTCCGACCCGCTCATCGGGCTCGAACGCCTCGATGAGATCGGCGAGGTCGGCGGCATGGAGGTCTTTCGCTTCGCGAAGCAGCGCTTCCTTATCGCCGGAATGCACAGCGCCTTGCATTGCGGCCAGGAATTCGGGCGACAGCGATCCCCATTCGTCGCGAATCTCCCTTTCAGTGCCGGTGTCCGCCATTGCCGCCTCGTGTCCCGTGCCCGCAGTTCGCAACCTAAGTGTGGTTTGGTTCAGAAATTCGCTCGCCTGTGCGCAGCGAGATATGGCGAATTTCTGAACCGCCACACTGGTTGCCTTTGCCCTTGAATTGATGGCACAGTTTCAGAGGACCATGGGAAGAGCAAGAGCCATCATGCGCAAAATCGAGAAATCAGATCGCATCGTCACCAATATCAAGACCGCGAAATTCAAGCCCTATGTGGTCGATGGCGAGACGCTGAGCGATCAGAGCTATCTGCAGCTCGACGATACGTTTCCGGAAAGTGCGGGCTTTTACATCTACCGCATGGAACCTGGCGCCTCGAGCCTGCCGCATGAGCATACCTGCCACGAGCAGTTCCTGATGATCGAGGGCGAACTCATCGATAATGACGGCTACGTATATAAACCGGGCGATTTCGTGCTCCTGAAACAAGGAACGCAGCACAATTCCCACACCAGGACGGGAGCGACGATCGCTGTCTTCGTGCGCGAGATCGAGCGCAATCTCTAATTATCCGTCCCCGCAAGGGGAAGGATGACTTCTGTGAACATGCGCGAATGCTTGCGATGAAGACCGAGACACTGGCGAAGTTCGCCTGCGCCTATTCGGGATTGGTCTGGGGCCTGTTCTGGATTCCGATCCGCCGCCTTGCCGATGCCGGTATCGAAGGCCTGTGGGCGACCCTGTTCTTCTATGCCGTGCCATTTGCCCTGAGCCTGCCGCTCCTCGCCTTGAGGTGGCGGGCGGCACTCGCGGGCGGCCTCAGGCTGCAAGTCCTCGGTTTCGTGGCGGCGGTGAGCCTGGTGCTCTATTCGGTCTCCATCCTCTATACCGATGTGGTGCGCGCCACGCTCTTGTTCTATCTGACGCCGCTATGGAGCACGCTTCTCGCCCGCATCTTCCTCGGCGAGGCGATAACCCCCTTGCGCTGGCTCGCCATGACGATCGCCATCCTGGGCATGCTGGTCATTTTCCATGCCGATTCCGGCATTCCAGCGCCGGAAAATCCTGGCGACTGGATAGCCCTTGCCTCGGGCCTCCTCTGGTCGGTCGCCTCCATTCTCCTGCGCGCCGACAAGGGCCGCGCAGCGCTCGATCTCCTCATCCATAATTTCATCTGGTCGGCGGTGATCGCGGCGTTCCTCCTCTTGGCCTTTGGGCCGGGCCGCGCCGTCTCGCCGCCGCTTTTCGTCTACCTGGCGCAATTGCCGTGGCTCATCCCGACGGTGCTCATCGTGGTGATGAGCGGCGTCTACACATCGATGTGGGGAACGCCCAAGCTCAATCCGGGTCTCGTCGGCCTCCTGTTCATGACCGAGATCAGCGTCGGTGCTGCGACCGCGGCCTTGTGGTCGGGCGATCCGTTCGGCTGGCGCGAAGTGATCGGGATCTTGCTCATTTCGGGCGCCGGCATGCTGGAAAGCCTATGGGAGTTGTGGCGCCGGCGCACAGCCGCCGTCGAGGCACCATAGGCCGCGGTCATCGACCATCTTGCTTCCCGGCTGCGTCAGGTGCACCATCGTTCAGGGCAGGAGGGGACGATATGGCAAATTTCATCAGGATCATTGGCACGATAGCGATCTGCGCTGGCATCGCGCTTGTCGCCTTCGTATTGATGCCGCTCCGCGAGGGAAAGGAACTCGCCCTGCCTGCCTGGTTCCTGCTGGGTGAAGCCGCAACGGTGATTTCGGGCGGCATCGTGGCATTGGGCCTCGGCCAGCTGATCGCAGTGAACAAGCGTATGGCCGAGAGCATGGCAGGCCTCTATGATTTCGTCAGGGATCAGAATGGAGGCGAGGAGCCTGAGCCACAGACTGCCCCGGCGCGCGAGGCTTTTGCCAATATCCCCAATTATGATCCGCGCCGTGATCCGAGGGTTGTCAAGGAATCATCCTATCGCGCGCGCACGGTCCTGACGCTCGAGGACGGCACCATTGCGGTCGAGACATCATCGGGCTGGAAACGATTTCGCTCGATCAGGGATTTCGACAGGCTGGCGCCGGCGTAACGGCGCCGGGCTTCTGGATGCAAGGTGCACCAGGGAATTGGTGCGGCCAAGAGGACTCGAACCTCCACGATGTTACTCGCTAGCACCTCAAGCTAGTGCGTCTACCAATTCCGCCATGGCCGCAAATCATTGGAAGCGGGCGGTGTGTATCAGGCGTATATGGCGAAATCAACCCCCGCGACACGGACCCTTTTCGGCCCAGCGCGCAAGGACTATCTAGAGTCCATGCGCCCGCGCTCCAGCCTCGCTCTCGCCCTCAAATCAGGCTTGCCGGCCCGCTGGGAGGTGACGCCCGGCCTCGTATCCTATGAAGACGGGCTCGCCCGGATGGAGCGCGAAACGCAAGACATTGCGCGGGGCGACGCCCCAGAACTGATCTGGCTCCTCGAGCACCCCCCGCTCTATACGGCCGGCACCAGCGCCAGGGATGCCGATCTCGTCATTCCCGCCCGCTTTCCGGTGCACCATACCGGGCGCGGCGGGCAATATACCTATCACGGCCCCGGCCAGCGGGTCGCCTATGTGATGCTCGACCTGCGCAAACGGGGTCAAGATGTCCGCGCGTTCGTGGCCGGTCTTGAAAGCTGGCTCATCGGAACCTTGGCCGCCTTCAATGTAAAGGGCGAGCGGCGTGAAGACCGTGTGGGCGTGTGGGTGAGACGGCCGGAGAAAGGGCCCGGGATCGAGGACAAGATCGCCGCCATCGGCATTAGAGTGCGCCACGCGGTGACCTTCCACGGCATCAGCCTCAATGTCGAACCGGATCTGTCGCATTTCTCGGGCATCGTGCCCTGCGGCGTGAAGGACCATGGTGTCACCAGCCTCGTCGATCTCGGCCTGCCGGTCAGCATGGCAGACGCCGATGCGGCGCTCCACGTCGCCTATCGCGGTATATTCGGATGAATGCTTCCCTTCTGCCCAACGGAGAAGGAGGTTACCCGTTGCCCGTCCAGGCTTCATATTCCGCACCGATACTTCCGCATTCGGCGGCATAGCGGCCATGGCCGCATTTGCTGGTGATCGAGCGGTGTCGGAATTGACCCTGTGCAGACTCTCCTGCCGCTTCTCGCTTTAGGCGGCCGGGGAAGCAAGGATTTCCGCGATCCCTGCATTGCGCGTGCTCGAAACTCGCCGCCGATCACTTTGCCGCGGAATCTATCCGCATCAAAGCCCGCGTCTTCGTATCGACCTTGTATCTGGCACGCGTCGCGAACGCCTTGGCGTCGACATGAGTAATCAGGACTTTTTTCGTTTTGATGCCGTGGTCCTCGGCGAGTTTCAGCGCCCTCGCCTCAATCTCGGCGTCGGTCTTTTCCGTTACTCCCTCCATCGTCACCACACGGTGTACATGCTGGATCGCCCCGGTCTCGCGGTCGAACAGAACGCAGCATTTGACCGAGCGGACCTTGGCGGTTCCCGTTGTCTTGAATTGCATGATGCCGTCCTCCTATTTCCAATGATCCAGCCGGGCCATGGCCCACCCTGCCCCATCCTCGCTCGTGCCAATGGCGAACGTGATTGAACTCATGACATCGAAGACGACGGGCGGCCAAGATACCCATTCGCCGAAATCATGCTCGACATCGGTTCCAGGCGCGCTGCCGACGTCGGACGGGAACAGGGAGGCGGGGAGGCGGGGAGGCGCTGAAGATAGTGCTTGATGCCTGCATAGGCCGAATCGGGGCCGGCGCCGTGCAGCCAAATCTGAGCCACGATCGAGTCCGGCGACATGTTCATATCGACGGTCTGGTAGCCGTTGCCAAAGCCAGAAAACCAAAGCCAATCGATCTCCGTGACAGACATTTGAATTTCCTCTTTCTTGCTGTTGGACTCTCGGCATGGTGTGAAGTCGAGATGGACCGGCATTAGCACTCGTTGAAATAAAGTGCTAGTCCTT
>VAZZ01000041.1 GCA_005884715.1 Alphaproteobacteria bacterium
GGCTTATCCCAATATCGTCGATGCGATTGCCGATGTCAGGCAGAGGCGGGAGAGCTAGATGCAACCCTTTATCTATCTCCGTCAGAACGATCCGTCAGGCGCTTCAAGCGACACCAAATTCCTGGCTGGCGGCACGACTTTGATCGACCTCATGAAGCTCAAGGTCGAGACACCCAAGTTCCCCGTATAGTCGGCGCCTTCGCGGCGGGCCGGATCATGAATACGCGCACCGCCCGCAGCCAATTGATGGGCGGCATGATCTGGGGAATTTCTTCGGCCCTCCACGAGGCGACCGAGGTCGATCCACGAAACGCACGCTATATCAACGACAATCTCGCCGACTATCTTGTGCCGGTGAATGCCGATATCGACCAGGTCGAGGTCATCCTGGTGCCGGAGGAAGACGAAAAGGTAAATCCGGCAGGTGTGAAAGGCATCGGCGAATTGGGCAATGTCGGAACCGCGGCAGCGGTTGCCAATGCGGTGTTTCATGCCACCGGCAAGCGCATCAGGGAGCTGCCCATGAGGCTCGAAAAGCTTCTCTAGCGCGTGATCAGGAAAAGTGGGCACCGGTTTTCCGTCCGATCACGCGCTAGACTTAGGATTTCGATCATGTTTATCACTTCAGACCGATGCGGTCTGAAGTGATCGTGATCCAGGCTGTGAACCGCTCCGGGAACTTGGCCAAGCACACCGGGTTGTCGGGGAAAGGAGAATTCCGATGTCGGACAAACACCCCAGCGGCAACCCGCAGCTCGTCAAACAGCACAAGGAAATCCAGCGCAAAGGCGACCGGGAACTTGAAGAAGGCGCCAGCGATCCCGGCCATTCCGCTCCCGAGCGCGTTCCAGGAAAGGGAAAACCCGATGCGGAAGAGGGCGTGGGTATCGTGCAGCAGCTGAAGAGATAGGTTGACCGGCGCAAAGCCAGTCTAGCGCGCTTTGGTGCGAGCCCTGAGGAGGAATTGCGCCAGCATCAGAAGCGTCAGCGAGCTCACCAGCACCGTAGAGCCAATGGCGTTGATCTCCGGCGTGACACCACGGCGGATCGAGGAATACATATAAATCGGCAGCGTCGTATTGGGGCCGGCGACGAAGAAGGTGATGATGAAATCCTCGAAGGAGAAGGTGAAGGACAAGAGCAAGCCGGCGAGGAGCGAGGGCATGAGCGCCGGTAGCACCACTTGCCGGAAGGTGGCGAAGGGGGTTGCATAGAGGTCCTCCGAGGCCTCCACCAGGCTTCTATCCATGCCGGCAAGGCGCGCCCTGATGATGAGAACGACCACCGCCAGATTGAACAGGACATGCGCGGCGATGACCGTCCACAGGCCCATCAGCAGGCGCGCGATGCCGATCGCTTCGAGTGCCGGGTTGACGGCATCGAAGACAGTAACGAAGGCAATGAGCGTCGATATGCCGATCACCACGCCCGGCACCATGATGGCGATATAGATCAGCGCATCGAAGAGCTGGCGCAGCCACCCTTTCATCCGCTCGAGGCCCAGGGCGCACAAGGTGCCCACCACGGTGGCGATGACGGCAGTGGAGCTCGCGACAATAAGGCTCGTCACCAGCGCCTTGGTGAGGATGGGATTAGCGAAAGCTTTGCCATACCATTCGACGGAAAAGCCCTGCCAGTCCATCGCATAGTGCCCGGCATTGAACGAAAAGACGACGATGAGCGCGATTGGCGCGTAGAGGAAGACATAGATGAAGGCTGCATAGACACGCATGGTCACACCAAAGCGGCGCGGCGCACATCGCCGCGGCTCAAGACGAAGCGCATGTAGAGCGCGATGGTCACGAACATGATGGCGACCATGGCCGTCGAGACGGCCGCACCGAAGGGCCAGTTGCGCGATTGCAGGAAGAGATCGACCAGCGCATTGCCGATGAAGAACACTTTGCCGCCGCCCAGGAAACTCGGAAGGATGTATTCGCCCATCAGGAGGATAAAGACCAGCATGGAGCCGGTGGCGACGCCCGGCAGCGACAGCGGCAAAGTCACTTGCCGGAAGGTGCGGCTCGCATCAGCGCCGAGGTCGGCGGAAGCTTCAAGCAGACGCTTGTCGAGCTTCTCGAGGCTGACATAGATCGGCAGGATCATGAGCGGCAGGAAACCATAGACAGCGCCAATGAGCACGGCGCCGGGTGTGTTGAGGCAGGATCATGATCCAGGCATAGTAGCGCAACAACTGGCTGGTCCAGAACGGCACGATCACCAGGACGAGCAGCAGGGTGCGCTGCTTCTCATTCGCCTTTACCGCCAGGAAATAAGCGAGCGGATAGGCGAAGAGCGCGGTGAGCAAGGTGCCGAAAGGTGCGAGTGTCAGGGTGTTGAAGAAGGCGCGGCCGCGCGCCGGGAGATTGGCATAATTCGCGAAGGTGAAGGCCGGAGCATAGCCGCCGGCCTCGGCCCTGGCGCCGAAGGAATAGATGATGACGACGATGAGCGGCAGGATCAGCAGAAAGAAGAAGAACAGACCGGCCGGCGCCACCAGCAATGCGGTGACGATCCTGGATCTGGATGAGGTCGAGGACATGGACATGATCGGGCAAGGCAAAGGCCCTTCCCGCCCCGGGCGGGAAGGGCCTGATCGTCAGGCCGACTTGAAACGCGCCATGATCTCGGCGCGCAGTGGGTTGGTCAGCGTCGCCGCGGCGCCGAATTCAAGATTCTTCAGGAGAGTGTCGTCCGGATAGAGGATCGGATTTTCCAGCATCTCCTAGCAGCCAGTCGATCAGGGCATAGGCGGCCTCCCTGTTTGGCGCCCCCTTGGGGACGGCGTAGTAATCGGTCCAGATCTCGCCGCCTTCCTTGCCGATCACATATTGCATCTCCGGCAGATCGCGATGGAGCTGCGTCGCATCACCGGTCCAGCAGACCGACATCCAGGCATCGCCATTGCGCATCGAGGGCTGATAGTCGGAATTGATGGCGAAGAGATGCGGCTTTGCTTCGAGCAACAGCTTTTCGGCCTCGGCCAATTGCTTCTCGTCATTCGAATTGAAGGAATAGCCGAAATATTTGAGCGCATTGCCGATGGTGGTGAGCTGATAGTCATGCACCATCACGCGCCCGGTCAGCGGGCCCTTGGTCAGGTCCCAGAATTCCTTCCAGCTCGTAGGATTCTGCGTCACATTCTTGGTGTTGATGACGAAGCCGGTGGTGCCCCAATCCTTGGGCACCGCATAGACGGTACCGTCAACCGTGCCCTGCGATGTGAAACGCTGGTCTTCTGTCGAGGCGTCATAGTTCGGNNNTAGTTGGTCGGCACGAACACATCCCAGCCGGTCGAGCCTGCCTGGAGCTTGGCCAGCATCTCCTCATTCGAGCCGAACACATTCATATTGACGGTGACGCCGGTCTTCTTGGTGAAATTGTCGAGATTTTCCTGGCTGTGATAATTGGGCCAGGTGGTGAGATTGACCGTGCCGGAAAGGGCGGCGTAGGCCTTGCGGGGCCTGAGGCCCGGCACGACCGATCCCAGTACCGCGGTTGCAAGGCCGAGACCCGTGACGCCGAGAAAGTGGCGGCGGGTGACCGAGCCTTTCTGATAGCGCCTGAGCTCATCCATGAATTTCTGCGGCGTGATAATGTTATTGTCTGACATCGTTTCCTCCTGTTTGTCCCCGGTTTTGGTCATTCTTTTGCTAGGATAAGAGCGGCATCGGGCGACCAGCCGACCGCGACCCTGTCGCCGATCTCGAAAGCGGTCGCCTGATTGCCTTGGCGGGGGCTTCGCACCATGAAATCGCCCAGCCTCTCATGCGTCACGATATATTCCGTCTGCTCGCCCAAAAAGATCCGGTTGAGGACCCTGGCTTCGGCGCGGAAAGCGACCCCGTTAGGAAGGTCGCCCGTGGCCGCGACGAGCCTGATCTGCTCTGGCCGTACGCTCACCAGGACAAGCGATCCTTGCTCGGGCCGCGCGGTCGATTTCGAGGCGCGGCCTGCGGCCTTCATACCATCGGCCAAGGTGACGTCGATCAGACCTTCATGCGCCCGGCCCGCAGTGCCGGCAAAGAAATTCGATTTGCCGACAAAGTCTGCCACATAACCATTGACCGGCTCATCATAGAGCTCGCGGGGCGTTCCGATCTGGACCAGCCTGCCATCCTTCATGATGCAGACGCTGTCCGACATCGAAAGCGCTTCCTCCTGGTCATGAGTCACCAGGAGAAAGGTGATGCCGACATTGCGCTGCAGATTCTGCAGTTCGATCTGCATGTCATGGCGCAGCTTCCGGTCGAGTGCCGCCAGCGGCTCATCGAGGAGAAGAACCGCCGGGCGGTTGATCAGGGCGCGCGCCAGCGCCACGCGCTGCTGCTGGCCGCCCGACAATTCCCAGGTGCGGCGCTGGCCGTAGCCCGAAAGCCTCACCATCGAGAGGGCTTCATCGACCGCCTTGGCGATCTCCTCGCGCGGCGGTTTCGGTGTGCGCTGGCGCAGGCCATAAGAAACATTGTCGCCGACATTCAGATGCGGAAACAGCGCATAGTGCTGAAACACCATGTTGACCGGGCGCTTAAAGGCCGGAACACCGGTGACATTGTCGCCGCGAATGAAGACGTCGCCTTTACTTGGCTGTTCGAACCCGGCCATCATGCGCAGGCACGTCGTCTTGCCGCAGCCGGAAGGCCCTAGCAGTGAAACAAAGGCCCCCTTGGGCAGATCGAGATCGACCCTGTCGACCGCGAGCACATCGCCATAGCGCTTCGACACGCCGCGAAATGAAATATCCGGGATGGCGGCCGTCATCGTCACGGCTTGGACGTGTCCTTCATGATGCTTCGAGAAACTCTACAGCGGATCGAGCTCCCGCGATAAGGGCGCGGAGCGCTGTCTTTGCAAAAAACGGCAACGGGCGGATTGGCATTCCGGCTCTGGCGTTATATCCCACAACTGCTAAAATGATCGCAGCAGAGAGCTAAACTGTATATATCCTAAATGGGATAGGACGGATGAGAGGCATAGCCGGTATTGGCGACAAGGTCTGGAATGACAGCTTGGCGATGACCGTCGGCGCCATCGGGACGACCGGTTTCGCGCCCGCCCTCATCGCGGCGCTGACACATGTGGCGCCGTTCAATTATTCGGTGATCTTCGCCTATTGCAACAGCGCCCGGCCGCTCGACCTCTTCGATACTTTCCCGCCCGCGAAGCGGCGCGTCTTCGTCGATGACTATCAGGCCGGACCCTATCTGCTCGACCCCGTTTTCATCGCCAAGCCCGAAGCCTGGGGGCCGGGGCCTCATCGCGTCGCCGATCTGGCGCCGGACCGGTTCCCGCAAAGCCAGTATTTCCGGTCCTATTATGTGCAGACCGGGCTTTCGGAAGAGATTGCCTTCTTCGCCCCGATCAATCGCGAGACGCGCGTCGTCATCTCGCTGATGCGCGATGCGGCGCGGCTGCCGCCATTCGCCGCGCGGGAAAGGAAGCGGCTGTCGAGCGTGGCGCCGCTCGTCGCCGCAGCGTCGGTCCAGAACTGGAAAGACATCGAAGGCCGATTTTCCGGCCGGGCCAGGGGCCGCAAGATCGAAGAGACTGAGCGCATACTCGCTTCGGCGTTTCGCCGCTTCGGCGAGGGCAGGTTGACCGGCCGCGAAGCCGAGGTCGTCGAACTCGTGCTCAAGGGCAATTCCTCCGAGGCGATCGGCAAGCGGCTTGGCATCGCCACCGGCACGGTGCGGATCCACCGGAAGAACATCTATATGAAGCTCGCCATCAGCTCGCAGGGAGAATTGTTCTCCCGCTTCGTTGCCTCGATCCCCCGCGGGCTTGCGCCCGAGGAGTAAGGCGGGAACTGAAGATTCCGGTCGTTTTATGCGCGACAGGCCGCCCCGAGGCGCACTAGGCTCAATCTCATGGAAAACACCCGCCCCGCCCTCGACACGCAGGAAATGTCCAAGCAGGTATCGGCTCATGGCCGCCGCGCCGGCGGGCGCGAAGGCCGGCGCGTCATGCGCGCCAAGGCCGTGCCCTCCTTCCCGACATTGGTGCGCAATATTCCCGTCTATCAGATCGTGCCCGACGAAGCCATCGAGCTGATCCATGATGAGTCGCTGAAAATTCTTGAAGAGATCGGCTGCGAATTCCGCGATGCCGAAGCGATCGCCCTGTGGAAGGAAGCTGGCGCCGATGTACGCGAGACGCGTGTGCGCATCGACCGCGCCATGCTGATGGAGCTCATCGGCAAGATCCCTTCGCAATTCGTCCAGCATGCGCGCAATCCCGATCGCTCGGTGACGATCGGCGGCAAGAATTCAGTCTTCGTGCCGATGTATGGCGCACCCTATGTCCGCGATCTCGACAACCAGCGACGCTATGGCTCGCTTGACGATCTCAATAATTTCCACAAGCTCGCTTATATGTCGCCGGCGCTGCATTCCTCGAGCTCGATCATCTGCGAGCCGATGGAGATCGCCGTCCCCAAGCGGCATCTCCACATCATCCATTCTGCGCTGAAATATTCCGACAAGCCGTTCATGGGCATCGTCACGGCGAAGGAGCGCGCCGAGGATGTGATGAAAATGGCCGGCATTGTGTTCGGCGATGATTTCGTGCGCGACAATACCGTCGTCGTGTCGATCACCAACTGCAATTCGCCGCTGGTGTGGGATGCGACGATGCTCGATGCCCTCAAGGTCTATTCGGCCCATAACCAGCCCTGCATCCTGGCACCCTTCGCACTGTGCGGCGCCTCGACCTCGGCCTCCGCGGTCGGCGCCGTGGCGCAAGTGAATGCAGAGGCCCTGGCCGGCCTCGCCTTCACCCAACTGGTGCGGCCGGGCAGCCAGCAGCTTTATGGCCAGTTCATGGTGACCGTCGACATGAAGACCGGAGCGCCAATGGGCGGCACCCCGGAAGCGGCGCAAATGATGTATCTGATGGGCGCCCTGGCGCGGAAGTACAAACTGCCCTGGCGCACCTCGGGCTTCCATGTCGGCTCGAAGATCAATGACGCTCAGGCCGGCTATGAAGCGAACATGCTCATGCATGCCGCCATATTGTCGGGCGCCAATTACATCTGGCATGTGGCGGGCTGGCTCGAAGCCGGCCTGTGCGCCGGTTATTCGAAATTCGTGACCGATGCCGAGCAGCTCGCCGGCTGGTACAAATATGCGCAAGGCCTGTCCTTCGCCGACTTCAAGGAAGCGATGCAGGCGATACGCGAAGTGGGACCGGCCGGGCATTTCCTCGGTACCCAGCATACGCTCGAGCATTTCGAACGCGCCTTCTTCATGCCGAGCCTCATGGATTTCAATTCCTTCGAGCAATGGTCGGCGGAAGGCTCGAAGGACCATGATCGGCGCGGGCGCGAAAAAGCCCGCGCCATGCTCGCCAATTACGAGGAGCCGAAACTCGACGAGGCTACCGATGAGGCGCTACGCGATTTCATCGCCCGGCGCGAACGGGAGCTGCCCAACAGCGTGAACTGAGCTGACGGCCGCGCTATCCGTCGCGGCGCTCCCGCCGTCCGTCATCCCGGCGAAAGCCGTGGTGTGGCGGTACTTTCGTGCGCATTCCGGACTCTAGTCGGACATCGCGTGAGGTCCGAAAAGTGCCAATACCGGAAGTGATCTGCTCCCGACGATCAATGCCGTCGAGAAGGAGGGTCGCTATCGAGAATGGCCCAACTGAGGCATATTCCCTGCGTGACGCTTCCCTGACGGGTCAAGTAGATGGCGAGCAGACACAGCTATGAACCGTGGCGACCGGATGCCCTGCTGCCGGCTCTCGTTATCGTTGGTCCATATTTTTTCAACAAGCTGATCTACATCGAATTTCCGGGTTACCTGGTCTTTGTCGCTACCGACTATGCTTGCCGGATATTTAGCCTC
>VAZZ01000333.1 GCA_005884715.1 Alphaproteobacteria bacterium
GCGCCGAAGTCAGATATACCGTGCCATGGGCAACACCAGTCATCGCAGCGCCATTGGTCGTCATGCTGCGCAGAAGGTCGCTCACCCGCCGGGCTATCGCAGGTGCGGGATCGATATAGATCACCGGCCAGGGTGCGACCTCGCGGATCTCCTCGAGCAGCAGCGGATAATGAGTGCAGCCGAGGACGACGACATCGGTGGTTCGCTCGTCGCGCTTGCGGAAAACCGGCGCAATCTCGTTCCTGAGTTCCTGCTTGTCGACGCTTTGTCCCTTGAGCTTCGCCTCGGCGATCTCGGCCAGTCTTTTGGCGCCATGCAGGAAGACCTTGCAGTGAATGGCATAGGTGTGGATGAGGGTCTTGGTGTATTCGCGATTGACGGTACCGGGCGTCGCCAAGACGCCGATGAGGCCCGATTTCGTCTGCGCGGCGGCGGGCTTGATGGCCGGCACCGTGCCGACAAAGGGCACCGAATAGCGTTCGCGCAAGGCCACGAGCGCCAGGGTGCTGGCGGTATTGCAGGCAATGACCACAAGGTCAGGCCCCGTCTGTTCAATGAGCCTGCCGACCACAGCGACGATGCGCTTGACCAGCAAAGGTTCATCCCAGGCGCCATAGGGAAAGGCGGCATTGTCCGCGGCATAGATCAAAGTCGCCTGAGGTTCGGCCGCGCGGACCGCCGAGGCCACGGTGAGGCCTCCCATGCCGCTGTCAAAGAGGAGGATGCGAGGCGCTCTCATTCTCACACCTTGCCCCTTCCTTTCAGATGGGCACGGGTGAGCGAAGCGACCATGCCGCGCAGCGAACGCACTTCCTGCTCAGTGAGTTGGGCGCGGGCGAAGAGATTGCGCATATTGCGGATCATTCCTGGTTTCTTTTCTTCAGTCTTGAAGAAGCCTGCGGCGTCCAATTCACTCTCAATATGGTGAAAGAATCCATAAAGCTCGTCCTTGGTCGCAGGCCGCGTATCCGGCGTCTGGAGACCCGGACCCTCAAGGGCCGGAAGCTCGGGCGTGGACTGACCAAGGCTCGTGGCCTCATGCTTGTACCATTCATAGCCGACGAGCAGCACGGCCTGGGCGATGTTGAGCGACGCGAAGGCCGGGTTGACCGGGGCAGTGATGATGATATCGGCCAGGGAAACTTCGTCATTATTGAGGCCCCAGCGTTCACGCCCGAACAGTAGCGCCACTCTCTCGCCCCGGCCGATCCTCAGCCGCATGTCGGCGCCGGCCTGTTCCGGCGTCACTACCTCCTTGACCATGCCGCGCGGTCGCGCCGTCGTCGCATAGACATGGGTAAAATCCTTGAGAGCATCTGCCAGGGTGGCATGGATCGTGGCCGATGCGATGATCCAGTCGGCACCTGAGGCGGCCGAAACAGCCCGTTCATTCGGCCAGCCATCACGCGGCTCGACGATGCGCAGCTCAGAAAGGCCGAAATTGGCCATGGCCCGGGCGGCGGTACCTATATTCTCGCCAAGCTGGGGATTGACCAGGATGACGGAAGGGGCCGCTCCCAGAGGTGGAATCTGCGTCTTGTCGGTGCCTGCCATGGCGCTCGCTTAACGTATTCGAAGGCAAAGAGAAATGCGGGAGTATCCTGCACCGATCTGTGATTGCGTGATTTGGAAATTACGTCAATATTGGACCTGTTGAGGTATGCATGAACGACGGTAAGACCCCACAGACCGATTTTCGCCTTGCCGATCCGGCGCAATTCGCGCGACACATGGCGAAAGTGTTCGAACAGGCGGCCCAGATCGCCCGCAACATGGCGGAGACGCCCCCCAATCCGCAGCGCGACATGGATGCCCAGGTCACTCCCGTCGAACAAGTCGTCAAGACGCTGGGCGCCGTTGCCCAGTCCTATGCCTCAGACCCGCAGAAGCTGATGGATGCCCAGATACGGCTATGGGCGAGCTATGGCGAATTATGGCAGTCGGCCTGGCGGAAGTTCCTCGGTGAAGAAGTGAGCCCGGTTGCAGCGCCGGAGCGGGGCGACAAGCGCTTCACCGACAAGGACTGGCAGCAGAACACGATCTTCGATTTTCTCAAGCAGTTCTATCTCCTGTCGGCGCGCTGGGCGAGCGACCTGGTCGAGGATGCCGAGGGCCTCGATGATCATACGCGGCACAAAGCGCGCTTCTATGTCGAGCAGATCGCCAATGCCGTGTCGCCGTCCAATTTCGCCCTCACCAATCCGGAAGTGCTGCGCGCCACGCTCGCCAGCAACGGCGCCAATCTGATCGAGGGACTGAAGAATCTCGAGGAAGACATCAAGGCCGGCCACGGCCGCCTGCGCATCAAGCAGACCGATATCTCAGCCTTCGAGCTTGGCAAGAACGTCGCGACGACGCCGGGCAAGGTCATTTTCCAGAACGATACATTCCAGCTTATCCAATATTCGCCGACCACCGAGCGCGTGCATGAGATCCCGCTTCTCATCGTGCCGCCGTGGATCAACAAGTTCTATATCCTCGATCTCAACCCGAAGAAATCCTTCGTGCGCTGGGCGACTGGGCAAGGCCTCACTGTTTTCGTCGTGTCGTGGATCAACCCGGACGAGAAGCATGGCCACAAGACCTTCGCCGACTATATGCGCGACGGCTTCCTGGCCGCGCTCTCGGCCGTTCAGGATGCGACCCAAGTCGAAAAGGTGAATGTCATCGGCTATTGCGTCGGCGGCTCGCTGGTTGCATCCGCACTCGGCTACATGGCCGCCAAGGGCGATGACCGGGTTAATTCCGTCACCTTCTTTGCGAGCCAGGTCGATTTCGAGAAGGCGGGCGATTTGCGCGTCTTCGTCGACAAGGAGCAGATCGAATGGGCGGAAGGCCGAATGAAGGGCAAAGGCTATCTCGCCGGAAGCCGGGCAAGGACCCGATGCCCTTCGATCTGCTTTATTGGAACAGCGATTCGACCCGCATGCCGGCGGGCGTCCACAGCCAGTACTTACGCGAATGTTATCTCAACAACCGCCTGTCGCAGGGCCAGATGACGCTCGATGGCGTGCGCATCGATCTGAAGAAAGTTAAATTGCCGATCTACAATCTGGCGGCGCGCGAGGATCATATCGCACCGCTCGCCTCGGTATTCCGTCTCGGCCGCAATTTCGGCGGCGAGACGCGGCTCGTGGTCTCAGGCTCGGGCCATATTGCGGGCGTGGTCAATCCGCCCGAGGCGCAGAAATACCAGTATTGGACGAATGACAAGGCAGCGGACACGCCGGAGGACTGGCTTAAAGGCGCCACCGAGCATCTGGGCTCCTGGTGGCCCGACTGGTTGTCCTGGATTTCGCCCAAATCCGGCAAGCAGGTCAAAGCCAGGGTTCCGGGCGAGGGCAAGCTCAAGGCTCTTGAAAACGCTCCGGGCAGTTATGTCCTTGTGAAGGCGGAATAATTTCGAGCTCCGCCAGCCATTTGACAAGCCGGCGGCCGTGCATTACACGCTCAGCCCAGCGCGAGGCCACATAAGGCCTCGTGTTTTTTGCTTGCCTGCGGATCTGGGTTTCCACGCGGAACGAAGGTCCTGTCGGCCGGGTAACTGGCAGAGGAGGGCTCGCTCAATAACCGGCGGTTGCTTTGGCCGCCACCTCATTATTTCGAGACTTTGGAGCTACATATGACGAAACGCGTGCAAGCCAAGCACAAGATCGACCGCCGCATGGGGCAGAACATCTGGGGCCGCCCCAAAAGCCCCATCAACAAGCGTGAATATGGTCCGGGCCAGCACGGCCAGCGCCGCAAAGGCAAGCTGTCCGACTTCGGCATGCAACTCAGGGCTAAGCAGAAGCTGAAGGGCTATTACGCCAATATCTCCGAACGCCAGTTCTTTGGCATCTATTCGGAAGCCGCACGCATGACCGGCGACACGTCGCAGAACCTGATCGGCCTGCTCGAGCGCCGTCTCGATGCGATCGTCTACCGCGCCAAATTCGTCTCCACCATGTTCGCCGCCCGCCAGTTCGTGAGCCACGGCCATGTGAAGGTGAATGGCCGCCGGGTGACCATCCCCAGCATGCGCATAAAGATGGGCGATGTCATCGAAGTGCGCCAGAAGTCGAAGGAACTGCCGGTGCTGCTCGAAGCAACACAACTCGCCGAGCGCGACGTGCCGGACTATGTCGAGACCGATCACAAGGGTATGACCGCGAAGCTGACGCGTGTGCCGGGTCTTTCCGATGTTCCCTATCCGGTGCAGATGGAGCCCAACCTGGTCGTCGAATATTATTCGCGCTGATTGGTTCTCACAGAAGTTTTGAAGACGGCGAGGCAGAGCCTCGCCGTTTTGCATTCAGGCCGCGCAGCCTTCCGGCTTGAGAACCCGTTCTGTACTGGCCGGATATTTCTTCAGCATCGCCGCCGGACGGATGGGCCGCTTCACCAATTCGCCGCCGCAATTGGGACAGATGCCATTGAGTTTTTCGTCCGCGCAATCCGCGCAGAAAGTGCATTCGAAAGTACAGATGCGCGCCTCTTCCGCTTCGGGCGGAAGATCCTTGTCGCAGCATTCGCAATTGGGACGCAATGCAAGCATGATTTCATCCCCTATGGATTAGTGCAACCGCCATTCGCTTCCGACAAAGCGCAATTCGGCCGGGCCGACAATCGACGAATGGGCGACGCGAACCTCACAGAGGGGACCATCGAGATTATGCGACCAGAAATCGAGGAATTTGATGAGGCGGGGAAACCGAGGTGCCAGATCGTAGTCCTGCCATAAATAAAGCTGGAAGAGGTCGCGGTGATCGGGGAGGCGATACATGATCTCCGCTGTCGTCAGTGACCAGCCACCCAACTGACTTTCAAATGCTCTGTCGATCATCGCCGTGCCTCCAATGATTCGCAGTCTCGATTCTAAATTGGTGCGCGAATCATCTCTGGTCAAGTCGATGAATTCTATTTCCTCATTATTTTCAAACAGTAAGCAGCCAACACCAATAGTGCTGCTAAATTTTTCTGCGCATCGGTTTATCCGAAAAGTCTGCAACTTTTCGGGCCGATACTAAGGCCGAAGCGAAAAGGCTTCCGCCACCTTGGCGT
>VAZZ01000336.1 GCA_005884715.1 Alphaproteobacteria bacterium
CTAAGGCATGAGAAAAAAATGAGACCAGGTCAGCACAACAAGCGCGGCCGCGGCCGCAATCGTCGTCACAATGGCGGTGGTGGGGGCGGCGGAGGCGGTGGCGGTGGCAATCCGCTCAATCGCGTCTATGAGAGCAATGGACCCGATGTGAAAGTGCGCGGCACGGCGCAAACCGTGGCCGACAAATATCTTCAGCTCGGTCGTGACGCCCAAGTCTCCGGCGATATCGTGATGGCCGAAAGCTACTTCCAGCACGCCGAACATTATCTGCGCATCCTTGTCGCCGCGCAGGCCTATCAGCAGCAGATGCAGCAGCAATATCGCCGCCCGGAAGATGAATTCGGCGATGAGGATGAGATGGAGGCGGCAGCTGAGGGCGATGACAGCCAGCCGGATGTCGGCGAGCGCCCGGCGTTTTCGGCCGATAGCGGCGAGCAGCCCGAAGGCTTCGATCAGGGGCCCGAGCGCCGAGATTACCAGCACGGCAACCGCGACTATCAGCAGGGGCGCTCGCAGGACCATCAGGGCCGCGACCGCAATGACCGCAATCGCGGCAATTTCCGTCCGCGCTGGGAGAACCGCCGCGATCAGCGCGACCAGCGCGATCAGGGCAGCGAGCAGGGCCGTTACAACAACCAGCAGAACCAGCAGCCTTACCAGCAGCGGCGCGAAGAGCAGCCGCAGCCGGTCGAAGCCGAGCCGCGGCCGCCGCAGCCGGAGGCTGTCGCCGAGCCTGCTCCGGCTCCCGAGGCCAGTGTCGTGAATGAGAGATGGGATGGCCCGCAGCCCTCCTTCCTCAAGCGCCCGGCTAGCGGCACGGGTCGGGGACGGCGTCCGCGGCGGGAAACCGCTGCTGCGGCCGAAGAGAACGCGGCTCCCGCTCCGAAAGAGGAAGTCCCGCAAGCAGACTGACGGTCCAAAGATTACGGCGAGCGGTAAATGAAATACCGCTCGCTTCTCGCTCCCTGCGGCAAGGGCAGCGGCTGCGCCTGCGGCAGGTCCAAAGGCAGATCCGAGAGCACGATCGCGCCCGGCGCCAGGACCGCCGGCAGGTTCCGGCTTACCAGTTCAGCGACCTCGACATTGTAGGCCTCGTCATAGGTCCCGACGTCCGAATTCACCAGGATCACCTTGCCGGCGAAGCGCCGTTGCGCCGCAGGCAGGGTCGCCGAGAATTTGCCGAGGATCAGATGAGCGGCGTCCGGCGTGCAATCGGGAAAGCAGTCGATTTCCCGGTCGAACACGAAGATATCGCGGTCGATGAGATGGCGGCGCAAATGGTCATAGGTTCGGCCATGGCCGAGGCCCAGCTCGAAGACGACGCCTTGCTTGCCCCTGATCTCGCCAAAGGCCCAGTTGAGGCTTCGGTGCTGGGCTTCCAGCCTGAAAAGCAGGCGCTCCAACCGCGTGGGTTCCGGCATATTCCGACCCTTAAATCACTTACTTAGGAAATAGTAGCCAGGCGCCGATCTTGCGGCGAAGGAAAATCATTCCCATATGGAACTCGCGGGATAAACAGACCGGAACGGAACGCCTGTTGCAAGGGTTTTGGATCGGGATGTGATTTTCCATCCAGCCATTGACGGCGTTAAAAGGGTGCCATTTGGGCCCTCCAGACGTGCCGAGGAGGAGAGCGAGCATGGATTTCGAGAAATACACCGAGCGGGCCCGGGGTTTCATCCAGTCGGCCCAGGCGCTGGCGCTTCGTGAAGGCCATCAACGCTTCAGCCCCGAACATCTCCTCAAAGTCCTGCTCGATGACGAGGAAGGCTTGGCTTCCAGTCTTATCGGTGCTGCCGGTGGCGACAGCCGCCTGGCGCTCGCCGAGACGGAAGCAGCACTCAAGCGC